>JAHJAP010000080.1 GCA_018813805.1 Patescibacteria group bacterium | reverse complement strand
TGTGTTGCTTAAAAAGAAAGCTGGTGAATATCATCTATATGATGCTGAAGCATAAACAGGCCTACAATTATCAGAAATAATTTATCGCCTTATCATAGAACAAATTTGACATAGAATATCCCCTCCTTCCGCCACGCCCTCACTGGGACGATTCTTTTTTTTGGCGGAATTTGAGGCTATATTTCGCAAAGCGAAATGCGCCGCCAAAGAAGATGTTGCCCTTGCCCCAACCCACCCGTGCGCGGGCAACGCTAAGGAACTCCCTAAAGATTCATTTACAAAATTATTTAAATTATGTATTATTGTAGTATTAAGAAATTATGCTATATATTTTATTCTATATACTATAATGTTAAACAATAACGAAAGCAATGTCAAATAACATTTCAGACAATTTAAGGAAGCTACGGGGCAAAAAGGGCTACTCTCTCGAAAAGATAGCTCGGCTTGCTGATTTATCACTTAATACTATTGTTAAAATAGAGAATGGCGTTAATCAGAACCCGACAATCAAAACCCTGACCAAGATCGCCAAGGCGCTTGATGTCGGCGTTGATGATTTAATAAAATAATATAGGAATATTTTTATGACACAAAGAACATTGGATACAAAAGAAGCCATAAAATCTATCGTTAGAACAGCGGTAGAAGCATATGCTACTGGTTTTCAGGCTCGACACGAAGGCGAGACCGATAATCCAAATGGTGTACTTAATATGAAAATACACAATGTGTTTATTGCGGCGCTTGGTCCAGACATTCAATATTATTCCGCGCTTGTTCGATCTCTCGATAGTTCGCTTGGCAACATGCTCGAGGGAATGGCAATAAATATCGCAAAACTATTTTATGAAGTGAATAGAAGCGTAGAGGGTAATCTATACCCCGAGCAAACATCAAAAATAGCAGAGTTGTTGGAGGGTTATAAAAATACAAGAAATCCTTTAGTGCCACAAATAGCCCATTATGAAGAAATAAGAAAAATAAAACCAAATCCAAATGCCAAACTTCAATCAAAAATTCATGTAAGCGATTATTACATAATTGATAAAGAAACAAACACTCATCATTTGATTGAGTTAAAAATCGGCAGAGACTTAGACAACAAGAAGGCACGCTCTGAAAAAGAGGCTATTTTTGAACAATATGCGATACTCTCAAACTCCTTAGGAAAAGACGCAAAAATAAAAGCGCACTTCGCGACTGCTTATAATCGGTTTGGCGAAGGTAAGGAATGGAATCAAGGAAGATTTTTACAATTTTTCTCTAAAGATGAACTCTTGATCGGAAAGGATTTTTGGAACTTTGTCTGTAAGTCCAACGATGGATATAATCTAGTTATAAATGCTTTCCGTGATGCGTTTGCAGATATGCGTTTTCAAAGGAACATGGTCGATATAAGTTTATGGAATGGATTAAATCAATACGCCTTATGACAAAAGTAGAAGCAATAAAAAAAGTTCTCGAAGATAATGGTGGCATTGCGACATGGGAAATTATCTATAACGAGATTGAAAAGTATTATCCCGAAGCCAAAAAATCTAAAGAATGGTCTGCGGGTATTCGTGGTGTTTTGTATAAGGAAATAAAAAATGATAAAAGTTTCAAAAAAATTGACGAGGGAACATATTCATTAGCCGATTATGATATAAACAAACTTGTATTATCGCCAAAAGATTTAATAACGACAAAAGATGTTCTTACCGCTATTCGTATTGGTCAAAGTCAATTTAGAAAAAAACTCATAGCTTCGCTTAAAAAATGTCCCATTACAGGAATTAACGATATTCGTATTCTGACAGCAAGTCATATTAAACCGTGGACACAAGCAACAAACCATGAAAGATTGGATATTAGTAATGGATTTTTATTTAGTCCTACCTTTGATAGGCTTTTTGATAGAGGACTAATAAGTTTTTCAAATGATAAAAGTCTTTTGGTATCAAATACTTTTTCAGAAAAAATTTTGGCAAGATTAAATTTGAAACACAATCAGATAATTACGGACCTACCAATCATCAGGAGAGAAGAATATCTGGAGTATCATCGCAGTAAGATATTTATTCGTAGTTAATTTTCAATTATGACTCAGGAACTCACAACAAAAATAGCAGTCTTTCAGAAGAAAGAGATACGAAAAATTATCCATAATAACGAATGGTGGTTTTCGATAATTGATGTTATTGAAGCGTTGACTGGAACAGAAAGACCGAGAAAATATTGGAGTGACCTCAAAAAGAAGCTAATAAAAGAAGGTTACTCTGAAGTGTCCGAAAATATCGGACAGTTGAAAATAACCGCTCCAGACGGAAAAAAACGAGAAACCGATTGTGCCAACACAGAAACTGTTTTTCGTATAATTCAAACCATTCCATCATCTAAAGCAGAGCCGTTTAAACGATGGTTGGCAAAAGTTGGTTATGAACGAGTGCGAGAAATTGAAGATCCGGAACTAGCAACCAAAAGAACCAAGATGCTGTATAAACTTAAGGGATATTCTGAAAGTTGGATAGAAAAACGAATGCGTGGAATTGCTATTCGCGAAGAATTGACAGATGAATGGCAAAAACGTGGCGTAAAAGAACAAAAAGAATATGAGATTTTGACTGCCGAAATCTCCAAGGCCACTTTCGGCGTAACTCCGAGTGAATATAAAAAACTGAAGGGACTGAAACGGCAAAATTTACGCGATCATATGGATGACTTGGAATTAATTTTCAATATGCTTGGTGAGCGAGTGACAACATAAATCTCTCAGCAAGAAAAGCCAGATACATTTGTAAAAAATAAAAAGGTTGCGGAGAGAGGTGGGAGCGTTGCGGGAAATGCCCGAAAACAAACAGAAAGAGAATTAGGCAGACCTATCGTATCAAAAGAAAATTATTTGCGAAAATCAGAAGATAAAAAAAGATTAAAATAAATTTTTGGTTTTTAAATGATGTAATTTGGGTAAAAATTGACGCACTGCCAAACCTTAACGGACGAAGATTTACAAATAATCACGAAACAATAATTTGGTTTGTCAAAGATAAAAATTCTAAAGGATATACTTTCAATTATGAATTTTTGAAAAAATGAATGGTGGAAAACAAATGAAGGATACAGATTGGATTTTTGGTCTGTGCAGAGGGCAAGAAAGATTAAAAGATGTAAATGGGATAAAGGCACATCCAACACAAAAGCCGTTGAAACTTATCCAGCAAATCTTGCTAACAGCGAGCAACAAAGGTGATTTAATTCTTGATCCATTTCTAGGAAGTGGAACAACAGCAGTGGTAGCAAAAGCGCTTGGTAGGAACTGGATTGGAATTGAAAAAGAGAAAAAATATGTTGATTTATCAAATGATAGAGTAAAAAATTATGGAAAATAAACGAAAACATCTTGAATTTATACAAACGATTATCGGTCGAATGGCTGGCAATTTATTTTTTCTAAGAGGTTGGACAATCACCATGATTGGGGCACTACTTGCGTTGTTTTCAAAAAACAATAGTCCTGGCTATGTTTTCTATTTTTTGGATTTTAGACGGATATTTTCTATCCCAAGAGCGTTCATACAGAGATTTGTATAATTATGTTAGAAAACTAAAAGAGGAGGAGGTTGATTTTTCTATGGATATAAGTGAGTATCAAAAACTCAAGAAAAATACTCTTATTTTTGCGATGTTTTCTACAACTCTTTTGGTTTTCTATCTGCCTTTGGTTGGCATAGCATTTTTTATCATATATTAGTTAAAATAAAATTATGGCGAGAAAAACATTTTTTAGTTTTCATTATGCTCCCGACTGTTGGAGAGCTTCCCAAATAAGAAATAGTTGGGTTACGCAAGACAGAAAATCAGCTGGGTTTTTTGATTCTGTCGAGTGGGAAGAAGTAAAGAAAAAACAAGATTCCGAAATAGAAAAATGGATTGATAACCAATTAGACGGAACATCAGTAACAGTTGTTTTAATTGGGTCAACCACTGCTGGCAGAAAATGGATAAACTACGAAATAACGAGTAGCCATAAAAAAGGAAATGGTCTTTTGGGCATTTATGTTCACAACCAAAAAATAGCAAGGGTCTTACGAGCAGCAAAGGAAAAAATCCATTTGAAGATTGGTCGATAACAAGAAATGGACAAATAGAAAAACTTAAAATTGTCAAAAGTCGCGGCGAGTCCGCTTGCGGACGAGCCGCAAATCACGGAGACTTTCCTTCGTCGCCGTAGGCGGCGAAAAATGTTCGCGCAAAGTTTAGGATATCCCGCCATAAGGGATGTTGTATTTTGCATAAAATTATGCGAAAAAAGACTTATATTATTTCAATTGGAGGATCATTGATCGTGCCGTCTGAAGGCGTTGATTGGCATTATTTACAGAAATTTCGTGCCTTGATTTTACAAGAAATAAAAAAAAGTTGTAAATTTTTTTTGATTGCCGGCGGGGGCAGAACCTCAAGAAATTATGTAACAGCGGCCAGCAGGGTGGTAAAAATTGGGAGAGAAGACTTGGATTGGTTGGGGATTCACGCAACCAGACTGAATGCTCATCTTTTGCGAACGATTTTTAGAGATCAGGCTAACCCGGAAATTATTAAAAATCCAACTTTTAGATTATTTAGCAAGAAAAAAATTATAATAGCCTCTGGCTGGAAGCCAGGTTGGTCAACTGATTATGTGGCTGCTATGATTGCCCAAGAGTATGGTGTAAAAACCATAATAAATTTATCCAACATTGATTATGTTTATGATAAGGATCCGAACAAACATAAAAACGCGAAAATTAAAACCAAGATGACTTGGCAAGAATTTAGAAAATTAGTAGGCAATAAATGGGATCCTGGACTAAACGCGCCATTTGATCCGATCGCTGCCAAAAAATCACAGGAGTTGGGCATGGTAGTAATAATTATGAACGGAAAGAATATAGAAAATTTAAAAAATTGTTTGGCTGGAAAAAAATTCAATGGCACAGTGATTAGCTAGGCTAAAAATAAAATTTAATATTAGCCAAAGTTTAACAAATGTAGCGTGAGACCACCTTAATCAGGATGTAAGAGCTAAACTTACAAAAGCGTTTAGAGTTTTTAACTTTAGAAAAGGCAATTTGCTGAGAACGGGAGATGAATATATTATTTATGGCAACATTTATGATTCAATAAGATTGGGATGTGAAGCAATACTTTTATTAGCAGGATATAGAATTGAAAGTAGCTCGCAGTCGCATCATTACGAAACCATTAATATGGCGAGCGTATTAATGTCTGGTGAATTGGTGCATGAATTTAATAATTTTTACTATATTTATGCTAAAAATAGTTTTAAAAAGTTTTTTAATCCTGCTGCTGATTAGCGCGGGATTTTTTTGCGTTCTGATTAAATTTAGTAATGCCGCAAATTTTGGAGAAGTAGTAATCAACGAAATCGCTTGGATGGGTACGACAGCCAGCGTTAATGATGAATGGTTGGAATTAAAAAATACCACTAGTCGCGATATTAATTTAAATGGTTGGAATTTAGTTGCGCAAGACGGCACGCTATTAATTAATCTATCTGGTACAATTTCTTCCGCAGGCTATTTTTTGTTAGAACGCACTGATGATACCAGCGCGCCTGATATTAATGCTGATATAATTTATGTCGGCGCTTTAAGTAATAATGGCGAATTTTTGGGTTTGCGTGATCAAGAACAAACATTGATAGATTCGGTTGATGCTAACAATGGCTGGCAAGGAGGAGACAACACAACGAAAAAAACCATGGAGCGTAAGGATAATGGCGCTTGGCAAACCAGTCAAAATGTTGGGGGCACGCCTAGAACAGTCAACAGCATAGCGTTTGCGTCTTCTTCACAGGAATTAACGCCAACAGATACTCGAGAAACTACCCCAACGTCAACCGTTATTATTCAAACGACTTACACATTTGGCGATGTTTTAATTAACGAATTTGTGTCTGATCCTGCTGACAATGAAGTAGAATGGGTTGAACTATATAATAAAACTGACATGAAAATTGATTTAACTGGCTGGTGGATTGAAGAAGGCAGCAAGTCAAAAACAAAACTAGAAGGTATAATCGGCGTTAATGGTCCTGATCGTTATAAAGTAATTGAAAAACCAGCTGGTAATTTAAACAATGATGGCGATATTATTATTTTATATGATTTAGGCGGAAAAATAATTGATCAAGCGGCATATGGGGATTGGGATGATGGTGATAAAAGCAATAACGCGCCTGTTGCCAGAGATCCATTTAGTGTTGCTAGAAAATTTGACGGATATAATACTTATAATAATTTGAATGACTTTAGCGTTACTATTAAGCCGACTAAAAATGCTAGTAATATTATTCAGGCTGAAGACGAAGTCCGCATGGAAGCTAAAGCTAAATTTGATTTTAGCAATGACGTTTTTATTTCCGAGATATTGCCAAATCCAGTTGGTGATGATACAAAATTGGAATTTATTGAAATTTATAATGCTGGTTCAAGAGATGTTAATTTAACGGGCTGGAGTTTAAGCAATAAAGATAATAAGAAAATTAATTTTGAAAAAATCGCTACCAGCGCAATGATTAAAGCTGGCGAATATCTATCTTTTTTCAGACCATTGACTAAAATTGTTTTGCATAATGATCAAGGACAAATAAAATTATTTCAACCTTTAGCAGATAAGCCAATCCAAACAGTAAAATATAAAAATGTTAAAGAAGGTTGGAGCTATAATTTAAATAAAAATCCCTCCACCCCCCTTTATCAAGGGGGAGAAAAAGAGTGGGGATGGAGCGAGACGCCGACTCAAGGAGCGATGAATGTGTTTAAGATAATTAACCACGCGCCTGAAGTTGATTTTAATATGCCGAAAGAAGTTTTAATTAAAACACCGGTAATTTTTGACAGCTCTGACACAGACGACCAAGATGGTGACAGCTTAAAATTCAACTGGGATTTTGGCGATGGTTTTAAAAATAATTTAGTTAATACAGAACACACTTATTTAAAAATTGGGATATATAAAGTGAAGTTGGAAGTAAGCGATGGGAAAGACAAAGCGGAAAAAATTAAAAGTGTGAAAGTTGTTGGTAGCGTTGATGAATTAAGCATGAATGAACAAACCCCCCTACCCCCCTTGTCAGGGGGGGGAAATTCAAACCATTGTCAGAGGAGATAATTATTAATGAAATTTTTCCTAACCCAAAAGGCATTGATGAAAATAACGAATGGCTGGAGTTGAAAAATAAAAGTTCTGATAAAATTAATCTTAAAAATTGGCAAATAGAAAACAGTAATGGCAAATATAAATTTAAAAATGATTCATGGATAGATATGGAAAATTTTTATTTATTAACTAACAAAGAAAGCAAGCTGGCTTTTAAAAATACTTCTGATGTTATTAGTTTATATAATGATAACGACGGATTAGTTGATCAAGTAAAATATACAGAAGCAATTCAAGATGAAGCTTACGCCCGCGGGGAAAATGAAAAATGGTTTTGGACAACAGCGAAAACACCAGAAGCTGAAAATATAATAAATGTCGCGAAAAGTCAGTATGGGATTGAGAATCAAGCAGCTGGAATAAAAATTAGTAAAAACAATAAAAATAATATTATCGTGACAACTTTGGAAAAAATAAGTCAATGCGAGATTGGAGATTTACTAAAAGTCAAAGGTAAAGTAGCTGTTTTGCCCGGTGTTTTGGGAACGCAATATTTTTATATTGTTGGGTCGCCTGGTTTGCAAATTTATAATTACAAAAAAGAATTTCCCAGTCTGCTTAAAGTTGGCGATTATGTTGAGGTTGCTGGCGAACTATCTGAAATTAACGGACAGGCTCGTTTAAAAACAAAAAATTTAGCTGATATTAAAATTATAGAACATCAAATCGCGCCAATAGCCAAAGTTTTAAATTCCGATCAATTTAGCGAAGAATATCTTGGACAATTAGTTTCCATAACAGGAGAAGTAACTGACAGAAAAAGTTCAACTGTTTATTTAGATGATGGTAATGATGAAATAGAGGTTTATATTAAGCAAGCAACAGGCATTAAACCATCCAGCGTTGAAAAAGGTAAAACTTATGCTATCACTGGCATAGTCGCTAAAACGCAATCTGGTTTAAAATTAATGCCCCGTTCTAATGATGATGTAATAATCCAAAATCAAGCAGCAGATGTTGGCAAAGTTTTAGGCGAAGTAGCAGTTAATAATGAATGGGAAGTGGCAAGCAGGAATAAAAAATTAGAATTGTTTAAGTATTTATTAATTATTGCTATCGGGACCATTATTTTATTAATTGGTTTAATGATAAAGAAAAATATTTTTAACTCTCGCTCACATTAGACTTGTCGCTTAATAAGCTTTATGCACGAAATTTCCAAATTTTGCGCACATTTTTTATAAAATTTTTGTGGAATATGGATAATATGGATATTGTAAATTAGCGAAAAAATTTGTGAAAAATTTACCAAAATTTGGAAATTGCAGTAGAAACTTATTAAGCAACAAGTCTATTGATTAAAGAATTGCGACTGGCCAACATCTCAACAATTGTCCAAGCCAATGTTTTTTTAAGGGATATATTTATTCCAAAATTCAATCGGCAATTCAGTGTTCAGCCAAGGAATAAAATTGACCTGCATAAAAAGCTATCCTTCAAAGAAACAAAAGAGCTGGAAAGTATTTTTTCCAAACAGACTAAACGGATAGTGCATAATGACTTTACCATAAGTTTCAATAACCAATGGTATCAGCTAACTAAAGATCAATCTGCCACGGTTCAGAAAAAAGACAATGTGATTATGGAAGAGAGAATTGGCGATGCTATCCATATTCGTCTTAGGGGAAAGTATCTGAATTATATGTTATTGCCAGAACGGCCAAGAAAACAAAAACAACCATGGGTTTTGGCGGCTAACCAACGCGTCATCTACATACCGCCAGTTAACCATCCTTGGAGAAGAAAGTTTATTTTGACAACACGTACTAAAAGATATCAAACACCACCCCAACTCCCAAACGTTTCTTAAAACGCATTTTATACTTTCATTTTTTGAAGAAAATATTCAAAAATTTTAATTCTTAAAAAATCACTGAGTATGACATTTTAACTTCCCGTTGACAATTAAAAATAATTTTTTGACAAATTG
>JAHJAP010000079.1 GCA_018813805.1 Patescibacteria group bacterium | reverse complement strand
TCTTTTATTTATTTATTTTTATTAATTTTTTGCCAACTAACAATTTATTTAATTCTCGTTGAAAAGTTTGAGCGTCTTCAAAAGACTGATAAACACTAGCAAATCTAATATAAGCTACTTGATCAAGCTTTTTTAAATGTTTCATAACAATTTGGCCGATTTGTTCAGTAGTAATTTCATTTTTCCTAATAGCTTGCAAATCTCGTTCAATTAAACTAATAATTTTCTTAAAATTATCTTCGGTAATTGACCGCTTTTCCAATGCTCGTCTTAATCCTTTAATAATCTTATCGCGATTATATGATTCTTTATGGCCATCTCTCTTAACTACTGATAAATCCAAAATTTCCATTTCTTCATAAGTAGAAAAACGAAAACTGCATTTTAAGCATTCTCGTCTGCGCCTAATAGACAAGCCATCAGCAGCAACACGAGAATCTGTTACTTTTGAATCATAATAGTTGCAAATTGGACATTTCATGAAAACTATTATTAAATACTATATTTAGTAGTTATTGATTATATTATACCACTAGATATAGTATAGTCAATAGCTTGATAGTTTGGCTAATTTTAGATTATTTTTAATCAAAAAATTTTTTAGCTTTAATAATTTTTCTTACTTTTTTTAAACTTTTCTGTCCAAGACCTGTGGATATGTGGATAAATAAGTTAAAAGCCTAAAAAACTAAGAGCTTCTTATTCTAAATGAATTATTTTTTTTAGTTTTTCTTGCAATTCTGGCCAACTAGCCAAACTTGAATCTTGATTAATTAATTTAACTGCTTGATCATGTGCTTGTTTTATTAAGGCATAATCAAATAATGAGGCGATTTTTAATTCTGGAAAACCTTTTTGATTAATACCATAAACTTCCCCCGGTCCTCGTAACTTTAAATCTATTTTAGCCAGTTCAAAACCGCTAGAATATTTAACCAAAGCTGCTAAACGCTCTAATGTTTTATTTGTTTGACTATCAGTAAAAAGAAAACAATATGACTGAAAATCACTTCTACCAACTCTACCGCGAAATTGATGAATTTGCGCCAACCCAAAACGATCAGCTGCTTCAATCATCATAATTGTGGCATTAGGCACATCAACGCCAACTTCTATAACTGAAGTTGATACTAAAATTTTAATTTTATTATCCAAAAAATCCTGCATTATTTTTTCTTTTTCAACAGATTTTAATTTACCATGCAAACGACCAATAGTTATTTCTGGAAAAATTATTTTATCTAATTTTTCGTATTCTTCTTCAACTGACTTAACGCCTAATTTATCAGACAAATCAATTAATGGACAAATTACAAAAATTTGACGGCCTTGCTTAATTTGTTCTTTAATAAAATCATAAGCCTTGTTACGTTTAATTTCAGGCACAATTTGAGTAATAATCTTTTTTCTATTTTTAGGTAATTCGTTAATAATTGACAAATCCAAGTCCCCATATAAAGCCAGCGCCAAGCTTCTTGGAATAGGCGTTGCAGTCATAGAAAGTAAATGTGGCTTTTGTTCATTTTCATCAGTGTTACTTCGTGATAAAAGCGCGGCGCGCTGTTCTACCCCAAAACGATGCTGTTCATCAATTATTGCTAATGCTAAATTTTTAAATTTAATTTTTTCCTGAATTAATGCATGCGTGCCAATAACAATGTCTGAATTATGAATAATAAATAATGAATTTTGCTTGCCCAATAACGACCTTGCCTGCCCTGCATAAAGCTTGTTTTCACGCGAAGTTCTGCTTTGAAGATTCTTAAGTTTTGAATTTTTATCATGATTCATAATTCCTAATTCATAATTTACTTGCTGATTACTTTTTGTAATTAAACCTATTTTTAAATTAAATTTGTTAAATAATTTACATAAATTATCATAATGCTGACGCGCCAATATTTCCGTTGGCACCATTAAAACTGCTTGCTTATTATTTAAAGCAACATTAAGCATAGCTAAACAAGCAACCAAAGTCTTGCCACTGCCAACATCGCCTTCAAGCAATCTAGCCATTGGCTTATTTTGTTCAATATCTTTAATAATCTCCCACGTTGATTTACGCTGACCATTTGTTAATTGAAAAGGCAATTGTTCAACAAAATTTTTAGTTTCTTTTTCATGAAAAGTTATAGCAAACGCCTTACTTTTATTTTGTTCTATTTTAATTAATTGCGATTGTAATTGAATTAAAAAAAGCTCATCAAAAGCTAAGCGCTGATGAGCTTGATTAATAATTAAGTTATTCTTAGGAAAATGAATTTGAGTAATAGCTTGACTTAAGCTTAACATTTTTAATTCTTGCTGAATTTCTATTGGCAACCAATCAACTAATTGCTCTGCTAAATCAATAATTTGTTTAATTAAAAATCTAATTTGTTTTTGAGTAATATTAGTAGTCAAATGATAATTAGGCACGAACCCTTGCGTATGAACAAGTTTGTTATGGTCAATTTTTTCATACATTGGCGAAGTCATTATTAAACAATTATATTCATTTTCCACTTTGCCAGCTAAAGAAACTTTATCGCCATTATGTAAATTTTTAGTAATAAACGGCTGATTAAACCAAATTACTCGCAAACTTTCTGTACTGTCATTGATCAATGCTTCTGTAATATTCATTCTTTTTTTCCAACTACGCTTATTATGAATAAGCTCAATCTGACCAACAACATTAGCGCTAGTACCAGCCTGCAACTTATTTATTGGTGTTATACAACTAAAATCATCATATCTAAAAGGAAAATAAAATAATAAATCATGCACTGTTTCAATGCCTAATCTTTTTAATCGCTTGGCAACAACTCCTCCTACGCGATTAATTTTTGTTATATTAGTCTCAAGAGTTAACATCTTTCTATTTTAACATAGAAAAAGATGGTTTCAAATAAAGTGTACAAGAATCCGCTGCGTATTCCTCCCGCACCCTCCTGCGTGACGGATTTTTGTGTCTGGTCTTGTGTTGAGCGAGAAATTATGTTATGGTGGTGCCGGCGAGAAATCCCTACATTAAATAGTCAACTGCACCACCTGTGAATAAATATTTAAATTAATAATTGAATCATTTAAGATGTAATGCTCTTCAAAAATTTCTTTTGGCGTTTTCCAGTTAAGACATTTTCTGGGAGTGTTGTTCATGATCAGACTGTCCTAAAACTAATTTTTTAATTTTAGGACAGTCTGAGGGTTTTGGCGAAAATCAAAGC
>JAHJAP010000120.1 GCA_018813805.1 Patescibacteria group bacterium | reverse complement strand
GCGAAATTGCGGCCCTGACATGGTCCTGCGTCAATTCGGAAGCGGGAACGTTGGCGATCCTGAACGCGAAAACGGGGAGCCGCACCGCCTATCTGACGACACGGGCATCGGCCATGTTGAAAAGCCGAACTCAGGGGAAGCCGAGTCAATTGCTATTTCCGAAGCGAACCAAGACGAAGGAGGGAGCATCAGCGCAAGCCTCAAAATCCTTTGCCAGGGTCGTGAAAACACTGAAGCTAAACCAGGGCATCACTGATAGAAAACAGAAAGTTACTTTTCATACCCTCCGGCATAATGCCGACATCCGGATTATGCCGACTCCGTCTGCTGTTTTTTTCCACTCACTTGTTATTCCAGCATTATTCTTTTTTTACCTCTTGTAAATTCGGCATAATTCAGCTGTCCTCTTATTCATGACAGAACACCTAACCATGAAAGGAGGACATAAATGATAGATCGGCCTTTAAAAGATCCCGTTGTCTCCGTGGGGTATATTGAAAGCGTATTGGGCGCTCACCTAAAAACATTCATGTCAGTTGTTTCCGGTTTAGGATATTCCCCCTCGACAATTCGGACACAGTTGCAGTTATTGAAAAACCTTGTGAGATGGGCTCAGGAGAATGATGTCAGCATTTCTAATATCGATAAAAGAATCACGGAACGTTTTCTAACCGAATCCAATCGCAAGGGAGCTCTTCGTAGAGGTGACAATAAAACCCTACGTCGTTTTCTTAACCATCTTCGGGCAGAAGGAATAATTCCATATCCGGAGCCTGCCTTCAACGATTCCCCTCTGACATCTCTCAAAAACCGGTACAATGATTACCTGCTAAAAGAACGTGGACTCTCAAAGGTGACTATATCCGGGTATTGGCCTTACCTTCAGCGATTCCTTCTTGAGCGATTCGGCGACAGACACATGCGGCTTTGCGAACTGAGTCCGCAAGACATTGATAGCTTCCTTCTTCGAAATGCACATGAACGAACTCCGAAGGTAGCACAGCTGATGGTTACAGCCATGCGTTCTTTTTTACGATTCCTTTTTCGATATGGGGAAACCAAATGTGACCTTTCAGCGGCTGTTCCAACAGTGCCGGCCTGGCGACTATCTGAGGTACCAAAGTATCTCAAACCCGATGAACTCGAATTACTTCTGGAATCCTGCAATCAAACCACCCCTGTTGGTCGTCGCAACTATTCGATCCTTCTTCTAATCGCACGACTCGGACTAAGAGGGGGAGAAGTAGTTGCCTTAGAACTGGACGATATAAATTGGAGAAATTCTGAGCTTACAGTACGAGGCAAAGGGCAGTTTCGCGATCACCTTCCGCTGCCCCGGGACGTCGGCGAAGCCTTGGCTGTTTACCTGCGCAACGATCGCCCCGCGTGTCCAACACGAAGGGCCTTCATTCGAATGAGAGCCCCCTGCCGGGGCTTCAAGGATTCAACCACAGTCAGCACAATCGTTCGACGAGCTGTGCAAAGGAGTGGTCTTAACCCTCCAATCAAGGGGGCACATTTGCTGCGTCATTCCCTTGCTACCGGCATGCTACGCAAGGGAGCTTCGATGACTGAGATCGGAGAAATCCTGCGGCATCGGTCCCCGAATAGTACGGAGATCTATGCAAAGGTAGATATAGAAGGACTGCGTTCTATTGCCCGGCCTTGGCCGGTGAAAGGAGGTGTGAGTTGAGTAATTTACGGGAAGCAATGCAGCAATACCTCGCACTACGCCGCAGTCTTGGTTTTAAACTTCTTAAAGTAGACAGCACACTGCGAAGCTTCGTTGCCTTTGCTGAAAGAGAGGCTGCCTCCCATGTCACTGTCGACCTGGCGCTCCGGTGGGTGAAGCTGTCTACCGCAAAAGAATCGGCAACATTGGCTGACAGTCTCAATATTGTGAGGCGCTTCGCCACTTGGAGAAGTGCTGTCGATGGGCGTACAGAAGTTCCCCCGAAGAACCTTCTGCCTTACCGTTACCATCGCAAACCACCATATATTTACAGCGATGAAGAGGTCGAGAAACTTGTCCAGGCGGCACGTAAACTGCCTGCGCCAAAGAAATTAAGAGGCCTGACCTACGCTACCCTATTCGGACTCCTTGCAGCGACCGGGATGCGGATTAGCGAAGCTGTTGCTCTTGACCGAAAGGACGTCGATCTTGAAGAAAGGCTCCTCAATATCCGCGAATCCAAATTCCGAAAATCGCGACTCGTGCCTGTACATGCATCCACACGTGACGCTCTTGCAGACTATGCTAAAAACAGGGATCAAATCTTTCCCAGGTCCAAAAGCATTGCCTTCTTTGTCTCTGAACGAGGGACTCGCCTGACCCATTGGGCTGCACGAGATAATTTTGCTATGGCTTCACGTCAGATTGGAATCCGTAAGAAGATCGAAGGCAAACGTCTTGGCCGCGGCCCGAGACTTCACGACATGCGGCATCGATTTGCTGCTCGGACACTCGTGGATTGGTACCGTTCCGGGATCGACGTGGAGCGTGAGATCCACAAACTCTCAACATACCTGGGGCATGCGCACGTGAACGATACGTACTGGTATTTGGAGGCGGTGCCAGAGCTTCTGGAGCTGGCGACTCAGAAACTTATGGAAGAAAGAAAGGAGGTTGGTGATAATGATTAACACGTTCCCATCTCTTTTGCAGTCCTTTTTTACTGACCGTCTCCTTCAGCAATGGGGCGCGAGTGCCCACACTGTCGCATCATACCGAGATGCCTTTCGGCTTCTTTTACGTTTTGCTTATGAAAATCTTGGCAAAGAGCCATCCGTCCTATCCTTGAAAGATCTTACCCCCGATTTTCTCAGCTCTTTCCTGGATTACGTTGAGAAGGCCCGCAATAACAGTGCACGAACCAGAAACGCCCGTCTGGCAGCCATCCACTCATTCTTCCGCTACGTCTCTTTTAGAGAACCAGCATACGCCGAACTCTGTTGTCAAATCCTTGCCATCCCGAGCAAACGTTTTGAAAGACGGCCCATCGAGTTCCTTGCACGTAACGAAATCGATGCCCTTATTAACGCACCTGACAAAACTACCTGGGTCGGACGACGGGACCGAACTTTTCTTTTGACGGCAATCCAAACCGGGCTCAGGGTATCAGAGCTTATCGGTCTGCGCTGTGAGCATGTGGTCATGGGTACAGGCGCACATGTAAGATGTGACGGGAAGGGCAGAAAGCAGCGTTGTACACCACTTCGCCGAGAAACAGCTGATGTGATGTCATCCTGGCTTTGTGAGCTCAATGGACAGTCGGGTGACCCAGTTTTCCCAAGCATTCGCAGTGGTCCTCTCAGCAGAGACGCCGTCGAACGCTTAGTAGCCAGACACTGCAAAGCTGCACAGTCAAATTGCCCCCCTCTTAGTCGCAAGAAGGTCACCCCCCATGTTCTGCGACACACTGCGGCCATGGAATTACTCCATCACGGGGTCGACCGTTCAGTGATTGCTCTCTGGCTCGGACATGAATCGGTAGAAACCACCCAGATGTATCTTCACGCAGATATGCGCCTTAAACAGCAGGCTCTTTCGCGAATAACCCCACTTGGTGTCAAGCCTTCCCTGTATAAGCCAGATGATGAACTTTTGGCCTTTCTGGAAGGTCTCTGATTATGCCGACTTGAATTGCAGCGGAGCTAGATGGGCGCCGCTCTCAAAATGGTGAGTCGGCATAATCCGGATGTCGGCATTATGCCGTAACGTATGCACGCTGGCCGGTTTTATGATGCGGGCGAGTTTCTTTGCTTTGTAAAAGAACTGCTGTATCGAATTCGTGGTTATATGGTCATCCTTCTTTTG
>JAHJAP010000078.1 GCA_018813805.1 Patescibacteria group bacterium | reverse complement strand
TTATTTTTTATTACATAATCATTAATTTCTTTTTTATTAATAATTTCTTCACTAGATTTATTCATTGGATCAAAATAGCTTAAACTATCCACTGATGTGTAATACAATTTATTATCAGTCCAAGATAATTTTGTTGGATTTTTAATTGCCAAATCATCAATGGTTATTTTGTTGTCTAAATTATCAACATCATAAGCAGTATTATCTAAAATTATTTTTTGATTATTATTTGACCAAGACAATGATTTTTTTTTATTTAACAATGGGGTTATTTGTTTAGTTTCATTAATTAAATTAAATAAAATAAGTTGATTAGAATTTAAAATTGCTAATTTATTTTTTGCTGGAGATAATTTTAGGTCGTTAATTTTTGTTGATATTGCTAAAACAGGTAAATTTTGTTTAAATAAATAAATATCTTCAGCATAGGTTGCTAAACCTGGTTTTATTGATAATTTTTTCCCCCATGGCCAATAATCAGTTAATTCCAATCTAACAACATATTCTCCTGGCGATAAGTTTTTTATTTTTGCAGGCGTTGTTATGTAAGTTTGTTTATTTAAAAAAATTTTTTTAAATAAATTCTGTTGTATTTTATTATTAATAAAAATTTTAGCTCCACTAGGGTGACTATCTAAAATAAATATTCCTGTTTTTTGCAAAAATTTCTTATTAAAACTAAGTTTATAACCAGTTGCATAAGCAATAATTAATGGAGTGGCAATAAAAAAAATTAAAATAAATATTATACAAATAATCCGTCTGGTTTTAATTGACATAAAATTTAGTTTTTTATTATATCAGCGCCGAGTTTATTTAATCTATTGCAAAGATTAGCATAACCGCGTTCAATTGCATAACAGTTTTTAAGAACAGAACGTCCTTTAGCTGCTAACATTGCAATAAAAAGATTGATTGCTGGCCGCAAAGCTGGCGGACAATCCATGTTTATTGATTGTAATTTAGTTGGTCCTGTGACAATAACGCGGTGCGGATCAAGAAGTATTATTTTGGCTCCTAGTTTATTTAATTCGGTATAATAAATAGCTCGATTTTCATAAACCCAATCGTGAACTAATGTTTGTCCATGAACTGTAGTTAATATAGGCACAAAGAGTGGTAAATTATCAATATTTAATCCAGGAAAAGGTCTGCCATATATTTTATCAGGCAAGGATTGCAAATAAGAAGGAATAATTTCAATATCTGCTAAATCAAAATAATTATTTGGGGATTTATATGTTTTGCTAATATTCATTTTTTGTCCCATAACTCTTAGTTTTTCTAATTCTAATTGTAAAAATTCAATCGGACAACTTGTTATTTTTAATTTTGATTTAGTTGTAATAGCCATAGAAATAAAAGCCATTGATTCAATTGGATCTGGCATAATAGAATAGTTTTTTACTGAATGTAATTTTTTAACCCCAGTAATTTCCAATTTAGTCGTGCCAATATTTTTTATTTTAGCGCCAGCTTGATTAAGAAAATAACATAAATCCTGAATCATATAGTTTGATGAAGCAAAATTAATTTTGGTTTTTCCATTTGCTAAAACAGCTACTAAAATAGCGTTTTCTGTTGCAGTATCACCTGATTCATACATAGTAAAATCAGCGCTTTTTATTTTGTTACTGGTGATTAAATATTTATTGTTTAATTTTTTAACAATAATACCAAAATGTTTTAAGGCAATAATATGTGGGTTGATTGTTCTTTTACCTAGTTTACATCCACTAACTTTAGGTAATGAAAAATTTTTATATTGATTAGCTAAAGCGCCGATAAATAAAATAGTTACTCTGGTTTTTTGATATGCTTGTTTGTCAATGGTTGCTAAATTTATTTTGCCATTATTAATAATTTCTAATTGATCTTCGCTTAGCCATTTAATTTTTAAACCAATAGAAATTAATATTTCTATAATTCTTTTAACTTCTTCAATTAGCGGAATATTGGATAGAATTGTTTTGCCTTTAATCATTGGCAATGAACAAAGTATTGCAACAGCTGAATTTTTAGCAGCATTGGTGTTAATAGAACCAGATAATTTTTTCCCACCATTAATTATAAAATTAGACATATTGTTAATATAAAATTAAATTATAGTTTTTAATTGGGTTTGGGAGGTATGTTCTAATAATAAACCTTAATTATAGCATAATGGAAAAGCTTAATAATTTAAAGAAGATTTAAATTTGCTAAAATAGTATTAGTTATGTTAA
>JAHJAP010000077.1 GCA_018813805.1 Patescibacteria group bacterium | reverse complement strand
TTAGACATAATATTATAGCTAATCAGTTAATCAATTAATAAGTTAATTAGTTTCTAATTTTTCTTACATTGGTCTGTCTTATTTTCTTGTGTTTTAATATTTTTTGTTTCCAATTTAATATTTTTTTCGCTTTATTTTAATTTTTAACTCATTAATTATTGATTTATACCTACTTATAAGCTATTATTAAATAAAATAACCCATAAGTCAATAATTTTTTATATATGTGTTTAGCAATACCTGGAAAAATTATTAAAATAAACAAAGAAAAAGCTATTGTTGATTTTAATAACATACAAAAAGAAATCAATATATCGCTAATTAAAGTTAAAATTGGAGATTATGTTATAGTCCATGCTGGTTTTGCTATTGAAATCATCTTAATTAATAAAAAACAGTTGATTTATGAAAACAGATAAAACTAAAATTCTAGACGAAATTAAAATTAAATCTGATAAAATCAAACGAACAGTTTGTTTAATGGAACTTTGCGGAACACATTCACAAGCAGTTGCAACAAATGGGATTAAAAATATTCTTCCTAAAAATATTAAACTGCTCTCCGGGCCAGGTTGTCCTGTTTGCGTTACTGATCAAGGCGACATTGACATTATGGTAAAATTAGCACTAAACAACGTGCCATTGGCAGTTTATGGCGATATTTTGAATGTTCCTGGAAATACAATGAGTCTAGAACAAGCAAGACAAAACAACGCCGATATTAGCGTTGTTTATAGCGTTGATGAAGCATTAAAAATCAAAAAAATAAACCCCAAATTAGTTTTTTTTGGTTTAGGTTTTGAAACTACTGCTCCAATGACTGCTTGGGCAATAAAAAATAATTTAACTGTTTATTCAACTCATAAACTTTTTCCACCAGCAATGGATGCACTTTTAAAAAATAAGGATATAAAAATAGACGGCTTTATAAATCCAGGTCATGTAAGCGCCATTATTGGCACGAAAGTTTATGAAAAATTCAAGGTTCCGCAGGTAATCACGGGCTTTGACGGCGCTGATATTCTCAAAGCCATTGATATGCTGCTTGAACAAATATTAAAAAAACAAACAAAAGTTGAAAATGAATATCAACGAGTTGTTAAAAAAAATGGTAATGCAAAAGCGCAAAAATTAATAAATGAAGTTTTTGAAATAAAAGACACAACTTGGCGCGGATTGGGAATAATAAAAAATTCCGGATTAAAAATAAAGAAAAAATATCAAAAATATGATGCTGAATTTATTTATCAAGATATTATAAAAAAAATAAAAAAAGAAATAAAAATACAACCAAGCGCATGTCAATGCGGATTAGTATTGCAAGGTATTATTGAACCGCGACAATGCAAACTTTTCAATAAAATTTGTACACCAAACAATCCGCAAGGCGCTTGCATGGTTTCTGTTGAAGGAGCTTGCAATATAGAATATAGGAGTTAAAAAAATAAAGAAATAAATTGCGCCCCGCAATACTACGAGACGCAATAACAGTTATGGTTAATAAAAAGCTAAAAATTAATAAAATGAAAAATTATAATTCAAAAATTAAGAATGAAAATATTATTGATCTTGAACATGGAGGTGGTGGTTTAAAATCAAATGAATTAATAAGTAAAATCACAAAAATTTTAAAAATAAAATCAAAATGGACAAACACTGGAGACGACGCGGCAATTTTTGATTTAGGAAAAGAAAAATTGGTTTTTACAACTGATGCTTTTATAGTTGATCCAATATTTTTTCAAGGTGGTGATATAGGAAAAATTGCCATTACAGGAACAATTAATGACTTGGCAGTTATGGGAGCAATACCAATTGGCATTTCTTTAAGTTTGGTTATTGAAGAAGGTTTTCCTGAAAATGATTTGAAAAAAATAATACAATCAATAAATAAAATTTCACGCGCCACTAACGTGCCTGTTGTTACTGGCGATACAAAAGTTATAGAAAAAAATAAACTTGATAAAATTGAAATTACAACTGCTGGCATAGGGCTAGCTAAAAAAATAATTGCTAACAATGGCGCAAAAATAGGAGACGCGATAATTGTTTCAGGTGATTTGGGCGAACATACAGTTGCTTTACTTTCCAAAAGATTTAATTATAAAACAAAAATAAAAAGCGACTGTCAACCGCTTATTAAAGAAATACAAAATATTGCTTCTTTTTTAACTTCTGCTAAAGATCCTACTAGGGGCGGTATTGCCTCAATCTTAAACGAAATTGCTGACAAAGCAAAAGTTAAAATCACTCTAGATGAAAATAACTTGCCTTTTAAAAAAGAAACAATTGCTATTTCAGAACTTTTAGGAATTGATAAATTTTCTTTTGCCTCAGAAGGTCGTTTTGTTGCCACAATTTCTCAAAAAAATGTTGGTAAAGTTTTAAAAATTTTAAAAAGATTTAATAAAGAAGCCAAAACTATAGGGATAGTTGAAAAAGGCAAAGGAGTTTATCTTAAAACAAAACTTGGAAGTTTTCGTCCTATTGATATTCCAAAAGGAAAACTAATTCCTAGAATTTGTTAAAAGATAATAAATAATTTGACCAAAAGAAAGTCCTGCATCGCCACAAGGAATTTTTTTATTAGTATAAACGCCTTTTGATTCTAAATAAGAAGAAATAATTTTATTATTAGCAATGCCACCGGCAAAATATGAATTATGAATTATGAATTTAGGATCATAATTTTTTTTAATTATTTCATACAAGCCTTTGGCAATATAAAATTGAGCTGTTGTTGCTAAACGTTTTTTATTAAGATTTAAATTTTTTATTAAATATTCAAAAAGGGGCGTTGTAAATAATTCATAATTCATAATTTTTGATTCATAATTTATAATTTTTACAATTTTTGGTTTTAAATCAGAGTATGGAATTGTGGAATTTTTTTCTAAAAGATCAATTGGTTCGTGTTTATAATTTCTTTGATTTTTACAAAATCCCAAAAGAACAGAAACAGCATCTAAAATTCGTCCTGTGCTTGAAGTTTCTTGGCAATTAAAATTTTGTTGAAGTTGATTATATAAAAGTTTGAATTGATTATATGTATAATATTTTTTTACAAATTTATAAATAAAATCTTTTTTGAATTTTGAATTTTGAATTTTGTTTTGTTGTTTTATACTTTGCGCTTTGCACTTGTCTAAAATCGCAATTAACATTCTAGCTGGTTCTTTTACTGCTAAATCTCCGCCTATCATAGTTTGATTTTCTAGATGCCCGATTCTTTGAATTTTAAATTTTGAGTTTTGAGTTTTATTAAAAATTAAAAATTGTTTATTTGCTTTGTTTTGCAAAGTAAGATTAATGGAAAAATTAAAAAATTTAAAAATCTCCCCTCCCCAAATTTTTTTATCCAAGCCATAACCAGTGCCATCGCAAGCAACACCAATAAAAGAATTTTTAATTTTATAATTTTTAATTGTTAATTTTGTATTTTCTAAAACTAATTTTCTTTCTCCATAGCAAGAAAAAATATGAGCAAGATGATGTTGAATTTGAATGTGTTTAGCTTTATATTTTTTTGCTAATTGCATGCCCCAAGCAGTAGTTTTGTATAAAGGATGTAAATCTGTTAAAATAATATCTGGTTTTATTTTATTTTTCTTTAAATAATCCAAAATTACTTTTTTAAATTTTAAAAATTTTTTCTCTTCTAAAAGATTGCCAAAAGACTTGAAAAAATAAATTTTTTCATTTTTATAAACAGAAAAATTACCATCTGATTCTGGTCCTAAAGCTAAAATAATTTTTTTATTTTTTAATAATATTTTAAATTCCATAAAAACAAAATTCTGAATTGCTGGTCAAGCCCGCAATGACACCCTATTATGGATCTGTCACCGAATACCGTATTCGGTATTCGGCGACAGACCCATTTAAAGTCTGCTAAAATTAAATTATGACAAATAAAAAAACAATCTATATTTTTGGCAATCCCCTGCTCTGTTTTGATAATCTGCCGATTAAACTCGCGCCAAAATTAAAAAAAGCATTTCAAGAAATTGATTTTATTATTCAAGATCCGAATGAAAATTTAAAACCAAAAAACAATGAACTTATTATTATTGACACTGTTGTTGGTTTAAAAAAAGTAACAATTATAAATAGTATAAAAAAAATAGAATTAAGTCCAACATGCTCAATGCATGACTTTGATCTTGGTTTTAATCTTAAATTGCTTAAAAAAATTGGAAAATTAAAAAAAATTATTATTTTTGGAATACCAACAAAAATAGACGAAGAAGAAGCGCTTAAACAATTAATTAATTTAATAAATGTATTACGGCCTTGATTCACTATAATAAATTATTTATTTGTTGCTTAAACTTTTATTATTTTAACACTATTCCCTACTTCCAATTTATTTTCAAAAAATGTGCAGCGCAAGACATACAAGGATCATAAGCGCGAATTATTTTTTCAACTTCTTTTCTGATTTTATTCTCAAGTTTTTTTATTAACACTTTATCATTACAAATATCACTCACTATATTCCTAACATCACTGCGCATATTTATAAGGTTTTGCGCAGTTGGAATAACAAGATTAGCATATCTAACCTTGCCCTCATTAATGCCAATCCAATAATAAAGAGTTCCGCGCGCTGCTTCAATCACGCCAACGCCTTCGCCTGAAAGTTTTGTTGGTTTTACTATTGCTTCTTTTTTAAAATCTAACTTTTCTAAAAGTTCAATAGAGTGATCAATTGAATGCATAATTTCAATTACTTGCGCCAAATTATTATGATAAACATTATCAGATGGAAAAACATTTAAATATTTTTCCATATCTTTTTTTGTATTAGAATGTAGCGCATCTTTATTCAAATTTAATCGCGCTAAAGCGCCAACCATATATTCACTACCCTCAAATTCAAATCCAGAAGCTTGGGAATAAGGCAAAACAACATTATGCAAATGATTCCAATAATCTTTTTCTTCAATTATTGCGCCGTTTGTGCTTTTTATTTTTCCTTCAAGAAAAGAAAAATCAGAAGTTGTTAATGCAACAAAATTTGTTTTTCTCTTAAATTCCCATTTACAGTTATAAAAAATTTCCGCTAATTTTATAACATAAGACCTAATCCTTTTTAATTCTTTGATTATTGCTGGGATTTTTGTTTTGTCAATTTCATTAGAAAATCCACCTACTTGTTCAAATAATGCATGCACTGCCCGACCAGCAATTAAATTAGAAAGATTATTGCCTGCTTCTTTTATATGCAAAGCCTCATGAATTAAATTCATTTTTTCTTTAGGCATATCCAAAGCAGAATCTATATTAAAAATATCAGGCAAAACAAAAAAATAAAGATGCAAAGCATGATCGCGAATCATCATACTATACATAGTGAGTTTACGCAAAATCATAGTTTGTTCACTTGGCTTAATTTCCAACGCCTTTTCAATTGCTTCAATACAAGCAGTTAAATGCGCGATAGAACATGTTCCGCAAATACGGCTAACTAGCTGAGGCGCATTACTATATGATTGTCCGCATACTGCCTGATTAAAAAAACGCATATTTTCCATAACATGCAATCCAACATCTTCAACTTTATTATTTCTAATTTTTATATCCAAATCAGTATGACCTTCTATTTTTGAAAGCTTGCTTATATTTATATCTAGATCATTATTATGCATAGATTATAATATTAATTTAATTTCAAATTTTTAAATATTTTATTTTTTTCTTTGTTTGTTTATTTGATAAAAAATTATTTTTAGAAACTATTGATCGTCCAATTTCTTTTTCCAGCTGTTCTTTGGCAATGCCGGCGATTCGACCACCTCTTTTTGCATCTTGTTTTAATTTTGGAACACCTTTGGAATTTTCGATCTTATGTATTTCCGTAGTTGATCTTTCTCCAAGCATGGTAAAAATCAGTTCAAAATCATCCATATGATCCCGCAAATTTTCTCGTTTTAATCCTTTTACTTTTTTATATTCACTAGGAGTAATGCCAAATGTCGCTTTTGATATTTCAGCAGTTAAAATTTCATATTCTTTTTGTTCTCTCGCGCCCCTCTTTTGCCATTCATCTGTTAATTCTTCGCAAATTGCAATTCCACGCATTCTTTTTTCAATCCAATCGCCATGATAACCCTTGAGTTTATAAAGCATTTTTGTCCTCTTGGTTGCAAGCTCTGGATTCTCAATCTCCTGCACTCGTTCATAGCCAACTTTTGCAAGCCAACGCTTGAATGGTTCGGCCTTATAAGAAGGAATTGATTGAATAATACGAAAAATTCCTTCAGTATCAGCACAATCTGTTTTACGCATCTTTCCGTCTGGAGCTACTAATTTCAACTGTCTACAAATTGTAGATAGTTGAAAAGTGCTTTCATTTTTGATTCACGCTTTCATGGCTGTCCAATATTTACTAGGCTGAGTACTGTCTGTAAGCGCCTCTATTATATCAACAACAGAAAACCACCACTCGTTTTTATAAATGGTTTTTCTTACTTTTTTACCTTTAAAAATCGCTATTTTTGTAGTTTTCATATTTTAAATTCAAATTTCAAATTTTTAAATACTTTTCAAACACTTTAATAAATATTTTTTCATTAATCGGACAGCCAATAATTTCATTATCAACTTTTACAACTTCTTTAAGTGCTAAAGCGCGTTGCAAAAAATTATATTTTTTCAAATGATCTTTTATTTCTCCTAATTGCTTTGTATTAAAATTATTTCTCTGTCCTGATGGCATTGTATTAATAGCGCAAGAACCCATAGCTATTAAAATTTTACTATTACTTCTTATTTTTTTAAGATACTCCTTGTCTTTTTCACTTGTCACAACACCTTCCACTAAGGCTATGTCTAAATTTTTTATTTCTCTTTTATCGCGTATTGACAAAAAATAAACCAAATCCATTTTTTTCAACCAATCAAATAATTTTTTATTAAATATTTCAATCAAATAAATACTACAACCCTCATCGCATGTAAGTGAAAATATCCC
This sequence comes from Patescibacteria group bacterium, assembly GCA_018813805.1. Classification (GTDB taxonomy): domain Bacteria; phylum Patescibacteriota; class Patescibacteriia; order Patescibacteriales; family GWC2-42-12; genus JAHJAP01. Next base: position 9,695 of record JAHJAP010000077.1, on the reverse strand, counting down.
CACTCGTTTTTTCTTTTTATTAATCATATTTTTTATTTCTCTTTTTACGGGTCTGTCGCCGAATGCGGTATTCGACGACAAACCCCTTAAAGCCCTTTAATAAACTCTTCTGCTCCAAATTTCAATGATGGATCTATTTCTACTGCTTTTCGCGCCGTTATTGTTGCATTATCTTTATCTCCAAGTTCTTTATAAGTTCTAGCTAAACTAACAAAAATTTGCGCGTTCTTTGGCTCTAATTGAGAATATTTTTGATATAAAACAACAGCTCTTTGCCAATCTTTAATAGTTAAATAATGATTAAGTAAAATATCCAAAATACTAGAAAAAGCAAAAGAATCAACTCCATTATAATCTAAACATTTATCTGCCATTGCAAAACCTTCATTATTATCTTTGTAATAAAGTAATATTTTACTTAAATCACAATAAGACTTATTATATTCCTTATTCAAGTTAATAGCATATTTAAGAATTTCTATTGTTTTGTCTTTTTCATTTCTATTAATATAAATTTGCGCTTTAGTAGGATAAATAGTTATTCTGCCTGGGCTAGAAGCAATAGATTTGTCAATTGCTTTTAAGGCTTGATCTGAAAAATAATTAAATTTATCTTTTTGATCAATATAAAATACAGAAGCTACATTAAGAATTTGAGCTAACTGTAGTTGTGCCATGCTATCAGCCTGATTATATTTAACATTCTCTTCGGCTTGCTTAATAACAAAATCAAGAACTTCTTTAGCCCTGTCTGTTTTAAGTTTAGATAAAGCAGTTGGATTGGCTGATAAAAAATTTATTAAACTAGAGCGACTATCGCGATCCAAAACTGTCTTATAACTCAAGGCTTTTTGATAAATTGTCAAGCCTGATTCAACATCACCTTGAGCAAAAGCTCTTTGACTGTCTATTGTGTTATTAAGCATTTTCCAAACTCTAATATTATACTGATAAATAATTGATAAAAAAATTAAACCAGCAACAAATAAAACTGCTAATTCTTTATTTGTTAAACTATTGCTTATTTCAAGTTCTTCTTCATTTTGATTATTTAACCAGTAAATATAGCCCAAGGCTATCATTAATGAAATGTAAGTTACTAATGAATCAAATACGGCCAAATTTTGAATAAAATAAGCTACAAATAAACAAATAAGCAAAATAAATTCATTGCTTGAAATTTTATTTTGTTTTTTATTTTTAAATAAATAATAAAAAACAGCAACAAAAATAGAAAGATAAGACAATAAGCCAAGCAAGCCAGCAGTTGAAGTAATATCAACTAAATTATTATGCGCCCTATCAAAATAAGTTTCACTAGTTGTGTGGTTATAAAATTTTGGGTCAAAATATTTATCAAATGTTATTGCAAAATTACCATAGCCAGTGCCTAAAACAGGATGGTTGTGAAAATCTTTAATCGCAGTTTTCCATGAAATCAATCTTGTTTGAAAAGTTACTGTATTAGATGAAATTTGCGTTATTCTACTTAAAACTGAATTATTTTTTACAAAATTACTTTGAGAAAAAGAAAATGTCATTACTATTGCTATTATTCCAATTGCTATAGCTGTTAAACTGTAAATTTTAATTTTTTTACTTGAACTATAAAAAGAATACAAAATAAAAAACAAAATAAAACTTATTCCTAAACCAACATAAGCTCCCCTAGTATGAGTCTCTTTCATAACCAATAACATTATAAACGCGGCAACTAAATAAAGCGCGCTAATAATCCAGCCGATTCTTTTGCTTTTTTTTTCATAACGTTTAAAAAATAAAATTAAAGCGAAGAAAATATTAAAAATAGCATAACCTGAAACATAGGCAGTATTACCAATAGTGCTATGAGCAACTTCAAAAATACTATAAAAACAAACCATTACAGCAGCTGCTATAGAAGCTATAAATAAATTATGCCAATCCTTAGCTGTACGAAAAACAGTAATGATAATTAAATAAAAAACAAAAAAGTGCAACAAATGAAAAAGTCCAAGCATTCTTTCCACATCTCCCCAAAAACTTAAATTAAAATCAACACCAAAAACAGAAGAAATTAATATAGCGCTGAAAAAAAATACTAGACCTAAGCTAATTAATGATTTTTTAGGTCTAGCTTGTGGATATTTAATTATAAACGCTAACCAAAAAATTGCTAAAATTTCTATTAAAATATTAAAACACAACTGTTTAGAAGTTATGTAAGGAAAAAGTAAACTAGAAAAAACAAAAAAAACTGACAAAAATGATAAATAAATTCCTGTTTTTAAAATTATTAAATAAGTTTTTGTTGACATAACAATATTTTAGTTTATAGTGACTATTATCTTTTATTATAACACAAACAAAAATGGTGTCAAAAAAACAACACCCCTTCCTTAGTTTAAATTAAGGAAGGGGTGTGTCGATTGTTAGCTATCGAGAAACTACAGTTATGCTATTTGCAATTATCTAAATATTATTTAGATAAAGTCTGTGAATCTGTTGGTAAATTCTTGACCAATTTATTATTGTTCCAGTCAAGAGTAGTTTCACTGTGGCTAGTAGCAGATTGATCAGACCAAACAAATGTTGCGCCTACTGAAACGTCTCCATAAGCAGCTGGAGCAGCATAAGTAGATGCCTGGGCAATGTTAGTATTAACATTGTCTCCAGAAACTGAAGTGCCTCCAGTAGTTGCTTTTACAGCATAAGTCTTTTCACCGCTTACTGACTGTTCAGCAGTAGCTACAAAAGTAGCATTAGTAGTAGCCGCGCCAGTGCTGCCTAAAGCATCATTGCTGAATGTCCAAGTACCAGCAACCTGATTGTTGGACTCATCATACATAGCAAAAGTGGTTGTAGCAATTGTTGGGTTAGCTGACTTGCTAACTGAGAGAACAATTTTCTTCCAACCAATAGAGCTAGCTGGGTCATTAGCAACTTTAACTTTAGCCAAAACTTGAGTACCAGATGACAAAATTGTTGATGGCAAAGTAACGTTGGTAACGGTTGGAATGCTCTTATAAACATAAGATTCATTGCCTGAACGATCAGTTGAATCAGTAGTTTCTACTCCTTGTGAATTTCTTGCCTTAAAGGAATCAAGTGTAATAGTAACATTAGAACCAGAAGTACCTGCGCCAGCGCCAACACTACCCAAAGATAAAGAAACTGTCAAAATCTTTGAAGCATTAGCAAGAACAGGAATATTTAAACCACTGAAAGTAACTGAAGTACCATTTAACGGAGCTGAAGCTAATACCATTGTTCCGTCTTTTAAAGAAACATTGGAAATAACAGTCATGCCATTAGCTGTTGTTGTCGCAACTACTTCAGTAATATTATAACTATCATTTGTAGTAGTGAACTTAAAAGCAGCTGCATCAACTGTTGAAGCACCAACAATTATCTTTGAAACGGCAGAGGAAGCATCAACTGTTGAAGCAATTGAACCAGTGCCTGTTATAATTGTTTGACCTTGAGTGGCTCCAGCAGTTACAGATTGTCCAGAAGAAGCAGTAGTACCTGAAATAGTTACATCAGCTCTGATACTATGGTCGCTGGTAATAGTTGAACCAACTTTACCATAAACTTCAATTGTCATGCTAGAACTCTTAGTCAATGTTTTTGTTATTGACCAAGAATTATTTGCAGCATTAACAGTTGCTTTAACTACGCTTGTATCAGCGCCATGTTTAATATACACGTCTGACAAATCAGCATTAGTAAAAGTAGTGCCAACAATAGAAGTAAAATCAACTGAAATAGTATTTAAGTTGATATCTTCAGTAGCACTGCCAGTTAAAACAAATGAACCTAATTTATAGGCAGCTGATTGTGGTACAACAACTGTTTGATTTCCATAAGTACCTACCTTAGATAAGGTCATAGTACCAGTAGAAACTGTAATCTGATTAGCAGCTTGGTCAGTAGAAGGTGTGCTAATTAAAGTTAATGAATTAGCACCTTGCGCATTATTAGAACCAGCAACTAAAGAAATAGTTAAGGTGTCAGTAGAAGATACATCATTTGTTCCATTGTCATCATAAATATCGGCGTGTATTTCTAAAGCAACATCAGCGCCTGGAACAACAGTGTAGTTTACTGTGTAAGTAGTTGTAGCAACGCCAGATTTTCCTAAACTAGCTGTTGAACCAATTTGAACATTATTAGCCATTAAACGACCATTGCGTAAACTTCCAATATTAGAATCACTAGAAGCAACAACGACTTTTAAGGTTTCAATTTTAACAGCTTCGCCAGTTGCTTTTAATGTATATTTAGCAAGTACTACATCAGAAGCGCCAAGTGTTACATTACTAGAAGGAGAATCGCCGGCCTTAGTGATTGTTAAACCACCAGAAGCAATTGTTTGAGCAGCAGATGAAACAGATGAAAAAGTTACACCAGCCCTTGTTGCTAAAACATTGGCATTGTATTCAGTGTCAACAACAACAACATCAGATGGCTGTCTTAATGACAAGCTAAATGTCTTTGTTGAGCCACTGGCAACATCGCCGACAACCTTAAATGTACGAGAACCAGTTTCAATTTTCTTTGAAGCAGCAGACAAATCAAATGCAATGTAACCATTAGCATCTAAAGAAGCTACAGCTGAGCCAACTTGTGTTCCATCAATATACAAACGGAAATTCTTAATATCAGAAGATCCGACTGAACCAATTTGACGAAAAGTAATATAGCTCAAATTCACTGCGCGATTACCAACAGTAACAACGTTCTGCCACATAGTTAAATCATTTTGTACTGCAGGTTCTCCATTACCAGTTGGGGTTGTTGTTGTATTAAAATCAACAGTTGCTAAAGTAACATCAGAAACACTCATTATATTGGCATTTGCTGGAAAAGAACCACTTACAGCAGCGCCATCAGTAGCAATGTCAGCAGAGGCATTAATAGCCACACCAACAGTTCTACCAGCACTACCTGTAGCAATGTTTGATTTTACTGTAAGGGCTTTGGTTGTGCCCTTGGCAACAGTTACTATACCTAAAGCATTAGTAAAGGTAATATAACCACTGCTTACAGAAGCGCTGTCAGTTACTCTAGTATTGCCATCATATAAATAAACAGCAGCCAAAGTAGCATCGGCAGAAACACCAATTCTCTTTAATTTAACTGAAGTGACTTTTACATCACCATCATTTGAAGCAATGAAATTAAATGAACCAAGGTTAGCAATTGCTTGACCTGCAATAATTGTATTAGCAGGAGCAGTTGCGCTTGACAAGGCTACAGTTAATCCAGTACCAGCTCCAACTGTTCCACCAGCACCTGATGAAGTATCAGTTAAAGCAGTATCATTAGCAATAACTGCAACGCCAGCAGCAGCAATAACAGTAGCTGAAGTTAAAACATTGCTAAAATCAAAACGATTAGAAGTAAAAGCAGCTTCACTGTCAAATTTACGATAATTAGCGCCATCAAAGTAATAAACATCAGCTCCAGTAGAATTTTTTACCAAAGAACCATTAGGATAAACTCCAGCAGTTAATGCTGCGCCTATCTTGTAGTTGGTAAAATATGAATCTGGAACATCAACTACTCTTTTTGCCCAATTAGCGCCATAAAGAGCAATCGCGTTTGCTTCGCTTACAATTGATTTTAATAATCCACCTGGCTCTACAGCATAAACGGTTGGATTAGTAGTAATCTTAACTAATTTAGTACCTGGTCTAATTGTAACATTAGCTCCAAGTTGATATGACTCCAATTCAGCCTGAGGAATTACTATAACTCCTGAAAAATCATTGTACCAAGAAAAATAAGTTTGCTCATTAGGAAAAACATATCTTTTGCCATCAGCACCAAGGTAATAAACAGCTGAAGATCCACCCATTTTTATCAAATCACCAACTGAAGCAGCTGCGCCGGCCTGAAAAGGAACGGCTAACATGCTCATGGAAATAACAGTGATTGACATAATGCTGATAACTAAAATTTTTCTTAATCTTGCCATAAAAATTTTTATCCCATGCAGATAAAATAATCTACTAGGGAATCCTTTATTTTTTAAATCAATATAACTTGTTGCTACTAAAATTAATTTTGTTTTTTAGCAAATCAACCGGAATCCCGCTTCCCCTTTTAATTCTTTAAAAAATCAAAAAAAGTTAAGCTTGTTGATTTACTGTTAAAAATAATTATTTGCTGATAAGTTAAAAAGATTTAAAAATTATTAAATTAATAAAAGATAAACGTTCCATGCTATGGAACCGACCTTTGTGGTTTATCTCATCCAGTTATACTACTTAAAACAGTATTAACACGGATTTATTAATTTTGATGTGGCTATTGCCAAATTAAAACTAATAAATCAGCGCTAAATTATGGAATATTTTAAATTTTTAAGATTTTTTAAATGGGTCTGTTGCCAAATAATGTTGTTGCTAAAAATTCTAAAATTTTTTTCATCCCCGGAATTTTTATTAATATTAAATAAATTTTGTTAACTATTTTTAAACCAACATTATTATAAAGATTATTCAATGCCATCGGATTTAAACTGGCAATATTACAAATAGGTAAATTACCTAATTCTTTTTTTGAACAAATTGCAAGAAAAAATGTCGGTTTAGCATGATTAGTTAAAACAAATTCTCCATTTTCACTATTATTAATTTTTAAACAACTAGCTATACAATTATACTGTTTTATAATTAAACAATATTGAAAATACTTTTTTAAAATGCTATCAAACTCTTTTTCAGCATATTCTCTAAAATGAAAGGGGTTTTGACATTCACTCACTTCTTTATTGGGCGTAGAAATAATAACTAATCCATCATCCTTCACTACTCTAGCAAGTTCTTGCAAAAAACCTTCTACATCAGATAAATGTTCAATTGTTTCCATAGAAACGATTAAATCAACAGTATTTTTTTCTAAACCAGTTTTAGTTGCATCTCCTATCTTATATTCAATATTATTATGTTGAAAATTTTTCTTAGCGTTTTCAATGGCTGATTGACTAGCATCTATTGCAATAACTTTAATAGCTCCTGCCTTAGCTAACATTTTAGAGCCATAACCAGAGCCGCAAGCTATATCTAAAACAGTTTTTCCAAGCACCAATTTACTGACAAATTGATAACGAATTAAATGTTCATTATAAATAATATTTTCTTGTTTTATTTCATCTATTACTAATCTTTCGTCAAAAACATTGTGAGTTTGTCGCCAAAAGCTCTTTTTAGGCATAAATTTTCATAGTTTGCAGCTTGCAATTGTCAAATGTTAATTGTCAATTTATAGACTTTCAACTGTTGTAGTTGATTTATTTATATTCTGCATTAATAAGGTGTTATTTTGATCTTCCTTATTTTTTGTCTGCTCAATTGCTGTATTAACTTCTTGCAGCTTATCTATTGATTTATTATATTCCTTATCATCAAATAATTTTTCCGCTTCTTCTAAAATTTCACTAGCAACTTTTGGATTGTCTTTAATTAAATTTTCAATAATTGTTGTAGTTGCTTTTACTGATTGTGGATTAATTAATTCGCTAGTACTTACTTGAGTTTTAATTTGCTTGGATATTTCCATTCTCTGATTGTCTCTGTTTAAATTTGCGCTAAAAAATTGATCCTCTTCGCTTGTTTGATTGCTAACGATTTTATCAATTTTATTCAACCTATCTTTGGCTTGATTAACCTCTCTTTTAAAATCAAAAATTAATTTTTGTACTTTTTGATTTCTGTTCTGCTCTGTTGTGACTGTTTGTTCTGTTGCGGTTGTTTTTTTTAAAAGATGGTTAATTTCCATGGCTCTATTTGTGGCAAATTCTAAATTTAATTTAGTTTTTTCTTCCTCATTAAAAGTTATTGCAAACTGTGTTTTTTCATTAATAATTTTAGCTATATAAAGAGAATCTCCTGGTTTTGTATTGCGTGAAGCATAAACGCTAACAAGGCCGCCAATTAATAACATAATAATAGCCAACCCGCCAATCCAAACTGATCTGGTTATTTTTACTTTAACCAATTGTGGCAATAGCGGCAATAGATCTCCAAAAAAAATCTTTAAACTAAAAAAGTTTTTCTTTTCTGTTTTATTTATTTCAATCACTTGACCACAAGAAATTTGACTAAATAAAATTTTTCTATAACCATCTTTCCATTTATTGTCAGGTGTAATATTTTTTAAATTATTAATGTTTTTAAACAATTGCTTATTATCCATATATTATTTTTGTTCCATTAAATTTTTTAATGCTTTTAATGCTCGATAAATTAATATTCTCACATTACCCTTAGATTTTTCTAAAATTTCCGCAATTTCTTTAATAGACAATTCATTGATGAAACGCAAAATTATTATTTCGCGATATTCATCTTTAAGTTCTGGTAATTTTGTTTCAATTATAGTTAAGTCAAAAGCAATTTCATTTTGTTTAATTAAATTCTGCTTTTCATCAATAAAATTTCTTCCAGCAACATCAATATTGTCGCTATCCAAAAAAACATTGCCATGCCGATTAATTTTTCTATAATGGTCAATAATTAAGTTACGGGAAATTTTATACAACAATGATTTTAAGGTTTTTTCACTAATAACACTATTTTCTTGAAGATATGTCCAGGTTTTTAAAAAAACAGATGAAGTCAAGTCTTCTGCTTCTTCGCTATTGCCAACCTTAAAATAAATAAAACGATAAAGTTGGTCTACATATAAATCATAAGCCTTAATAAAGGCCAACCTGTCTTTATTCTTAATTTTTAAGAATAACAACCTATCTTTTATACTATTTCCTATTTTCATTTAATTATACGTAAAAACTAACTAATTGTTACACTAAACTACTTATTAATAAAATACTTAATTAATAAAACACTAGCATATAATCAAATAAAAGACAACAAATGCGAAGAATGAATGATAAATTATGAATAATGAATAACACATGTCATTGTAGGCTTTTGAGCGCCCGAGCCTAGAGGGTCTGTCGCCAAATACCATATTTGGTATAAAATTCCAAATTTTCCGTAAACCACCCACTTCTTGCATTTTTTAAAATAATATGCAAAAATACTTTATAGACTTTAGTCCACGTGTATGTGGACTTTACTCTAGAGTGCTAAAGACAAATAATTACCTTAAAATCAGACTTTAGTCCACGTGTATGTGGACTAAAGTCTGATTTACCAAAAATGTCATCACCCAAACACAAAAGCATTGGCTTTGAATCATTTGATAACGAAAATCTAAATAATGCTTTATGGCTATCTATTTCAGAAGCAGCCAAGTTTGGTGGTGTGCAAAACAAAACTATTAGACGAGCGATTCTATTAAATACTATAAAATACAAAATAATTGCTAATCGCTATTTTGTTGATTTTATTTCATTGTTAGTTTATCTGCACAGCAAAACTAAATTAAAAAATAAATTAGATGAATTTGGCTTTGGCCAATATGTTGATAAGTGGAGAAATGATAAAGATGATAAAAAAATAACAAAATAAAAAAATAACAAAAAATAAACAACCTAAACTATTGTGAATAAGTTCACATACATTCTGGACTTTCCTAAGTTTAAAAATGTATGCAAAGATGTTTGTCCAAATATGGGCAAAGACAAAATTAAGCCAGAATTAGATATTTTTTGTTTAAAAAACAATTTGCAAACAATTTCTATTTCAACAATAGGCAGAACCATCAAAGAAAAGAAAATCTATCATCATCGCCAAAAAGTT
>JAHJAP010000009.1 GCA_018813805.1 Patescibacteria group bacterium | reverse complement strand
ATATAAGGATTTTCAGGCTCAAAAAATTACAAAATGGGGGCTAGAGAAAGATAATTATATTTTGGCTGTTTCACGATTAATAAAACACAAGGGTATTCATTTTTTAATCAACGCCTATAAGCAAATTAAAACTGACAAAAAGTTAGTAATTGTTGGCGCTGGTTATTATACTGATGATTATATTAAAGAGTTGAAATCGTTGATTGTTGGCTGCGATAATATAATTTTTACTAACAATCAAACTGGCAGAACTTTAGCTGAATTATTTTCTAATGCTTTTCTTTTTGTTCAACCATCAGAGTCAGAAGGCTTATCAATGGCCTTACTTGAAGCCATGTCTTATGGCAAGTGTTCATTAGTTAGTAATATTACTGAGAATATTGAAGTAGTTGGCGATAATAGTTATTCTTTTGAAAATAAAAACGTAGATAGCTTGAAAAATAAATTAATTTATCTTCTTAATAATCCATTATTAGTTAAAGAATGCGGTGAAAAATTAAAAATAAGAGCTGACAAATATTATAATTGGGAAGATATAACTGCTAAAACAATTAAAGTTTATCAACAGGCTATTAAGGGCCGTTGTTAAATGGGTCTGTCGCTGAATACCGTATTCGGTATAAAATTCCAAATTTTTGTAAATTTTGTTAAAATATTTTTATGATACTTCATATAGACACAACAAAAAATAATCAGGTTGTTATTGCTGTTAAATATAATAACAAGCAAATTATAACTAAAAAGCTTGCAATGTTGCACAAGCAAGCAGAAAAACTTTTGCTAGAAATAGATAAATTATTTAAAAATAAAAAGATTAAGTTAAAAGACATAAAAAAGATAGAAGTAAAAAATAAAGGAGGTTCATTTACTTCTTTGCGTATTGGAGTAATAATAGCCAATACTTTGGGTTATGCCTTAAATATTCCAGTTGTTGGGTTTGATGGAAAAACTAAGGTTGCTAAAAACAAAAATAATCAAAAATTTTCTATAGTTGAACCAATTTATGATCAGGAATAATGAATTATGGGACGCAATAACAGTAAGAAATGGTATTATGGGTCTGTTGTCGAATACCGTATTCGGTGACAGACCTAGTGTGGATTAAATGTTAACAAGTTTTCCTATTTTTTATATTATTTTTTGATTAATAAAAGTGGATAAAACACCTGCCATTAGATGGGCAGGTATTTTATTTGAAAAATAGCTAAATTTAGTCTAAAAATTAGTGGTGTTTTATTGTTGACAAATGGTAATGAGTGGTATATAGTAATAGTATATTGGAGAAAAGTGGGGAATTGTGGAGAATTAAGAAAAGATAGAATTTTTAAGTTGTGAAATGTGAAATAATTTGATTTTTATGTTTATTGGTGAATACAATCATAATTTAGATGATAAAGGAAGGTTGGCGGTGCCAACTAAATTTAGAATTGTGCTAAAAGATGGAGCTGTTGTTACTAGGGGGCTGGATAATTGTTTATTTTTATATGCTAAAAAAGAATGGTTGGAATTGGCAAAAAAATTAGCCAAGCTACCAATTGGCCCAGCTAATACTCGCGCTTTTGCTAGATTAATGCTAGCCGGCGCTATGGATGTAAATTTTGATAACCAAGGTCGTATTATGTTGCCTGAATATTTGCGTAAATTTGCTAATATTAAAAAGAAAGTTGTTATTGCTGGTCTTTATGATAGGTTGGAAATTTGGGATGAAACTGATTGGAATAAATATAAAATAGGCACTGAAAAGAAAAGTTCAGCCATTGCCGAGGCTTTAGGCGAATTGGGGGTTTAATGGGTCTGTCGCCGAATACTGAATACGGTATTCGGTAACAGATTCGATAAGGAAAAAAATATGGTCAAAAGTATTCAATGTCAATCAATAATTAAAAAAGAAGCTAAAAATCTTCGGATTAGAGTTATTAAAGCGCCATTAGTTCATACTAAAGAATTAAGGCAAATATTATTTGATAGAGCCAGGGCATTGGTTTTGTAGGGTGCAATTTATATGACATATCAACATACGCCAGTAATGCTTAAAGAAATTTTAGCATATTTAAACCCTAAATCAGGAGAAAATTATATAGATTGTACGTTGGGTGGGGCTGGTTATACCCTTGAGATTGCTAAAAGAATTGGGTCAGAAGGAAAAATTTTAAGTATTGATTTGGATCAAACAGCCATCGCAAACGCTGTTGAAAAAATACAACAAAATAAATATAAAAACATAATTTTAGCTAATGATAACTTTAAAAATTTATCAGCAATTATTAAAAAGAATTTTGCAAACAATAAAACAACCAAGTTTGCTGGCATTGTATTTGATTTGGGCTTATCATCAGCTCAACTCCAGGATCAATCTAGAGGATTTTCTTTTCAATTGGTCAATGCGCCATTAAATATGGCTTTTGGCCAAAACACAAAAGAATCAGCTGAAAGTATAATAAACGAATATAGTGAAAATGAATTAACTAGAATTTTCAAAGACTATGGCGAAGAAAAAAATGCTTGGCAAATTGCCAAACAAATCATTAAGACCAGGCGAGAAATGCCTATTAAAACAGTTGATCAATTACTTGTAATAATAAATAAAACAGTTGATCAAAATAGAAGAGCATTAAAAATTCATCCAGCAACTAAAATTTTTCAAGCCTTGCGCATAGCAGTTAATGACGAACTAGAAAATTTAAAAAAAGTTTTACCGCAAGCTATTTCAGCTTTAGCTGTTAATGGAAAAATCGCAATAGTAGCTTTTCATAGTTTGGAAGATAGAATAGTAAAACAATTTTTTAAACAAGAGTCGCGTAGTTGTGTTTGTTCGCCAATTTGTCCAGCTTGTCAATGCAACCATCAAGCTCAACTTCAAATATTAACGCCAAAAGTTATTAAACCAACTGAAAAAGAAATTTTAGATAATCCAAGATCTCGCAGCGCTAAATTAAGAATAGCTAAAAAAATATAAAAATATTTATGTTAGAAACAAAAATAAAAACAGAAACAGAAAATTTTAAAAATAATAAAATTTTTAATTGGAAAATTGTTAATCAAATTATTTTTATTTTAATTATTTTTTTAGGTGGTTATTATTTGAGCAATATTAATGATTTGATGGTGAAAAATTTTAATAGAGAAAAATTAAAAGAAAAAAATAAGCAATTAGTTAAAGAAAATGAAAACTTAGAAGTAGCTGTTTTATCTCTTGGCTCTTATGGCAATATCAATGCAAGAATTAAAAATCTTAAAATGGTAGTAGCTAAAAACATTGATTATATAACAGTTGAAGTAGCCGTAGTTGCTAAAAAGTAATTAGAGATTATTTATTAAATAAACGATTTTATGAAGTTGTGGAAAAAGGTATTTTCCTCTGCTAAAACAAAAAATAATCGCATTAACCTTGTAATGGCGATTATTTTTTTATTTGGTTTTGCAATAATTTTTCGTTTATTTAATTTGCAAGTAATGCAACATGATTATTATTTGGCAATAGCCTCTTATCAACAACAAATATTTAATTTATTAGAACCCAAGCGAGGTAAAATATTTTTTCAAGATAGCGCTAAAGATTCAAGCAATAGTTTTTATCCAATTGTTACTAACAAGGATTTTGCTTTAATTTATACTGTTCCTGTGTATATCAAACAAGCCAATGATGTGGCAGAACAATTTTATTCTATTTTTAAAGAACAATTTGTTATTAAAGAAGTTGAAGAATTTTTTAAAAAAGAAGATCAAAATAGATTAACAACTGAATTGGTTGTAATTAATAATTTAACCAAAGAAGAAAAGAAAATAAAAGAAGAAGAAATTAAGAAAAATTTAACAGCATTATTTGCTGATAAAATTTTTCAAGAATTAAGGCAAATTAAAAAAGAAGCAGAAATAAAATTACGTAAAGAAAAAATTATTAATGATTATTTGGCAATTTTAAATAAAGCCAATGATCCTTATGAGCCATTAGAGCAGAAAGTGGATATTGAAGTTTTAAAAAAATTATATGTAGGCCTGGCTGGTTTTGAAAAAAAAATATTTAATACCCAAGATTTAGAGATAAAAAATAATAAAATTTTTTTTACAGTAATTGATAAAGACAATAAACAACAGAAAAAAGAATTGGTAATAAGCGGAATTGGTTTTGTTATGAAACCTTATCGTTTTTATCCAGAAAATAATATTGGCGCTAATTTGTTGGGATTTGTCAGGGATATAAATAATGAACAGCGCGGTAGTTATGGTTTGGAGGGATTTTTTGATCAAGATCTTTATGGCAAAAGCGGTTCACTTAAAGCAGAAAAAGATGCGACCGGCAAGATTGTAATTATTAATGATAAGGAGTATAATAGTCCGCATGATGGCAGTGATATAATATTAACCATTAATCGTTCTATTCAATTTGTTGTTTGCGAAAAGCTTAATCAAGCAATTTTAAAACATGGAGCAGATAGTGGCAGTGTTATAATTGTTAATCCTAAAACAGGTGAAATTTTGGCTATGTGTTCTAACCCTGATTTTGATCCTAATAATTATCAAGCAGTTAAAAATATTAGAGATTATAATAATCAGGCGATTTTTTCTCAATTTGAACCTGGCTCAATTTTTAAAGTTATTACAATGGCCATGGGATTAGATCAGAAAAAAATAATACCGCAAACAACATATAATGATACTGGAAATGTTAAAATCGCTAATTATAAAATTGAAAATTCCGATCATTTAGCTCATGGAATTGTTAATATGACAGAAGTGTTAGAACAGTCATTAAATACAGGGGCTATTTTTGTAATGCGACAAATTAAACCAGATATATTTGGTAAGTATATTAAAGATTTTGGATTTGGTGAAAAAACTGGCATTGAATTAGAAGGAGAAAACAAAGGAGATATTAAAAATTTATTTCAAGAAAAATTAAATAAAGAATTATATGCAGCAACTGCTTCATTTGGACAAGGGATTGCTGTAACACCATTACAGATAACAATGGCTTTTGCTGTCTTGGCTAATAATGGAATTTTAATGAAGCCTTATATTGTTAAAGAGATTATTAAACCTGACGGAGTAAAAATAATAACTAAACCTCAACAAATAAGACAAGTAATTTCTGAAAAAGCTGCTATGATTCTTGGTGGTATGATGGTTAATGTAGTTGAAAATGGGCATGGCGAGAAAGCAGGAGTAAAAGGTTATTATATTGCTGGTAAGACTGGCACTGCGCAGGTGCCAAAAAAAGATGGGCGTGGTTATCAAGAAGGATCGCATATTGGTTCTTTTGCTGGTTTTGCGCCAGCTGATAATCCGCAATTTGTTATGCTTGTTAAAATTGATAATCCGCGAGACGTAGAATGGGCTGAAAGTTCAGCAGCGCCGTTGTTTGGTGAAATTGCTGAATTTATTTTAAATTATTGGCAAGTGCCTAAAGAAAGATAGAGTATGATAAATAAAGACAAACAATTAAAAATAGCTGTAATTCATGATCATCTTGGTTTTTGCGGTGGAGGCGAACGAACGGTTTTGTTAATTGCTTTAGATTTAGGCGCTGACTTTATAACAGCTTATGCGCATAAAGATACTTTTCCTGATTATCAAAAGCAGTTGGGTAAAAAATTAATTTTATTTTCTAAAAAAATTGTTACTACCAGAGTAATAAGATTTTTTTGGATAAGATGGCTGTTCTGGCATAATCGAAAATCTTTATTAGAGTATGATATAGTTATTACTTCATCCAATATTGCAACCGAAATGATGGCTAGATATATAAACAAAGAAGCATTAAAAATAACTTATACTCATAGCACTCCAAGAAGGGTATTTGATCAATATGAATATAGTAAAAAATCTTATCCTTTAGTATTACGATCATTATTTGTAATTTTTGTTCAATTTTGGAAATGGTTTTATTTACGTTCTATTTTTTTATATAATATTAACATTGCTAATTCAAATTGCGTAAAAAAACGAATTAAAAGTCATACGCGAGGAGAGGCTAACGCTGTTTTATATCCCCCGATTATAATTGATAAATTTAAATGGCTTGAACAAGGTGATTATTTTTTTTCATGGGGCAGGGTTGATGAATTAAAAAGAATTGAGTTAATAGTAAAAGCATTTGGACAAAGATTAGAAGAAAAATTAATTATTGCTTCAGGTGGACCACGATTAGAAGCTGTTAAAAAATTGGCTGCTAATAAGCCTAATATAAAAATTTTAGGATGGATTTCCGATGAAAATCTTTTTAAATTAGTTGGAAATTGTCGTGCTGCTGTTTATATTCCAGTTAATGAAGATTCTGGCATGACTCATCTTGAAGCAAATGCAGCTGGCAAACCCGTTCTTGGAGTAAAAGAGGGCGGACTTATAGAATCAGTTATTGATAAAGAGACAGGAATATTGATTAAAGAAAATCCAAAAGAAGAAGATATAATTAGCGCAATAAAAATTATGAACGCTGATTGGTGTTTAAAAAGAAAAGAAATTTGCATTAACCATGCTAAAAAATATAGCAAAGAAAGTTTTTTGAAAGAATTAAGAAATATTATAGATCGCAATGATCCGCGTAAGTTTTTAATAGGAATTGACGCTTCGCGCTGGGAATATATTTATGAACAATGCAAGAGTACAAGAGTGTGCACAGGAGCATGCGAGAGAACATGTAAGAGAATAGATGTTGAAACATATTCAAAAAATTTAATAAAAAATTTAATATTATTGGCGCAGGCAAGGGGATTTAGAATTAGAATATATACTCCAAGAACAATCAAAGATTTGCCATTGGAAATTCAAAAAGTAATTCCTTATCAAAGATTTTGGACAATTAGAGCGCTTAAGCGAGAATTAAAATATTCTCCACCTGATTATTTTATTAGCTCTAAGGAAATAATTGCTATTGGTAAAGAAAAATCAGAAGAAATTTTATGGGAAGATATTGCGAAGAAAATTTTAATAAAGATTTATGCAAAATCCAAAACAGTGTCGTAGAGTGGACATTTGCCATATTCGTATCATTATGATATGATTAAATCAATTAAATGATACGATTATGTTTAAACCAACTAAAAAACAACAAAAAATCATCGAAATCTTTCTTGCTAAGGAAAAAATGCAGTCTTCCGAACTGCACAAGGAACTGGAAATTAGCGGAGAGGATATTTCCCTGGTAACCGTTAAAAGAGCCTTATCGGAACTGACTGAGAAGAGTATTTTGGAAGTGTCTGGTTCAGGACGGTCAACGAGCTATGGCTTAAGCGTCAGCGGACGAGTCTTGGCTGATGTCAAGGCCAAACAATATGTGGCAATTGAGCCGGACAAGCGATACGGCTCAAACCAATACAATTTTAATTTGTTTTCAAATTTTCCTTCCGATATTTTCACCGAGGAAGAACTGGAAAAGCTGGAAACGGCTACCGTCAAGTATAAAAAGAGGACGACGGATTTGTCTTCTGTCATTCAAAAGAAGGAATTGGAACGTTTAGTCATTGAACTTTCCTGGAAGTCTTCCAAAATTGAAGGTAACGCCTATACGCTTCTCGACACCGAAAAACTGCTTTTGGAAAATAAAATTGCTCCGGGTTACAGCAAAAATGAAACGCAAATGATCTTAAATCACAAAGACGCTTTTATCTATATCCGCACTCACTCATCCCAGTTTCAAACCATCACGCGAAAAAACCTGGAAGAACTGCATTCTGTCCTTGTTAAGGACTTGAATGTCAATCTGGGCTTCAGGTCGAGAGCGGTGGGCATCACCGGATCAATCTACCGTCCGTTGGATAATGTCTACCAAATCACGGAAGCGGTGGAAGCATTGTCAAAAACGGTTTTCAAAAGTGAAACGCCTTACGCCAAGGCGCTCTTGGCGTTACTTGGCATCAGTTATATTCAACCTTTCGAAGATGGAAACAAAAGAACGGCCAGGCTCATGACTAATGCCCTGTTAATTTCTCATTCTCTTGCTCCGCTGTCATACCGCAGTGTTGATGAAGAAGAATACAAATCGGCCGTGCTAACTTTCTACGAACTGAATTCAATTGTGCCAATGAAAAAAATATTTATTGACCAGTATGAATTTGCCTCGGAAAACTACGCAGTGAAATAGGGTCTGTCGCCGAATACCGTATTCGGTATAAAATTCCAAATTTTTGTAACTTCGTGTCTCGCCAATTCTTTTTCTGTCATAATGATTAGTTTTTGAGCCATAATTTTGTTTAGATTAATAATTAATTATATCTAAACTATTATGACGCAAAATTAGCAGGTATGACATTTCTATTTGGCTGTACTATGACATTATCATGTGGCTACGACAAACTAATACAAAAATTTGACAAAAATTTAAATATATACTAATTTGTAGAGTACAAAACTGGAAAATTATTCCAGTCAATAATCTGTTTTAGTCTAGAAAAATAGACTAAAAAATGTTCATTTTTTTAAAAGGAGGTACAAGGATGGAAATGGAAAGAAATAAGGTTTTGTCAATATTTT
This sequence comes from Patescibacteria group bacterium, assembly GCA_018813805.1. Lineage (GTDB taxonomy): Bacteria > Patescibacteriota > Patescibacteriia > Patescibacteriales > GWC2-42-12 > JAHJAP01. Next base: position 762 of record JAHJAP010000009.1, on the reverse strand, counting down.
TGGGGGCTAGCTTAGGGATTCTTGGGGCAATTATTTTTTTGTTTGCAAGTTTGGTTCTTTGCTAGTCAAACTTTTATTTCATTATTGTTTTTATTTTTAGCAGCAGCAGTAGTAGCAACAGTAGCAACAGTAGCAACAGTAGCAATAATAGTAGCAATTTTTATTCCTTTTATTTTTTGTTCGGTGTTTGGTTCTTGCTGGGTTTTATATCAGGCTAATCTGTCCCAGCTAAAACAAGATAAAAAAATTTTTGAAAACGTTTCCTGTTTTCAAGAAAAAGAGGGAGTAAAAATTGTATTTAAAGATGTAAAAGAAAAGTATATTCGAAATTTTTATAAAATAAAGTTGAGTGGCGAGACAATTGTCTTTGCCGCAACTAAAGAAAAAGTAAAAATTAAATATACTGAAGCAAAAAAATTACAAAAAGCAGAAGAAAGAAAAGAGAAAATTACAAAAACTTCTCTACTTGAAATTTTTGTTCCTACCGAAATTATCCCCACTGAAATTATCCTGATAGCGAGACATACTTTTCAGGACTATCAGAGATCCATTCCAGTTCTTCTTCCTCGTTAGTCAACGACCATTTGTAGTCCTTCAAGTTACGGCTTGAAGGACTTTTTTTATAAAATGTACCGCTACGGGGAATCGAACCCCGGTTATCAGGATGAGAACCTGGCGTCCTAACCATTAGACGATAGCGGCAAAATTTAAAGTTTGTAAAGTTTGTATTTTACTTTATGAACTTTATGAACTTTATGAACT
>JAHJAP010000076.1 GCA_018813805.1 Patescibacteria group bacterium | reverse complement strand
TTTGTAAATTAATTATTATTTTTATAATATTTTTTAGCGCTTTACAACCTGTTATTGCGCAAATTAATGCTGGGTTTGTTTCTGGTATTTGGTATTCAAAAAATCCTTTTTTTATTGGTGAAATTGTCCGTATTTATGTTGGAATTCAAAATAGATCTGGTTTTGATATAACCGGTACTGTTGAATTTTATGATAATGATACATTGGTAAGATCAACTAATGTTTCGATAATTAACGAGCAATTAATTGAAGCTTGGACTGACCATACTTTTGTGTATGGAGACCATGAAATAAAAGTTCAACTTGCAAAAACTTATATTCATGAAATTGGTAAACCGCCAAGAGGTGTTGATTTGGGCAACAAATTTTTAAATATATCCAATGCGTTTGGCATGACATTTTTTGTTGATAAGGATTCAGACAATGATGGTATTGGAGATAGAGAAGATCCTGATGTTGACGGAGATGGTTTGTTAAATGATGAAGAAGAAAAAATTGGAACAGATCCATTAAATCCCGATACTGATGGAGATGGAATGCTTGATGGTGAAGATCCTTTTCCACTTATTCCAGGAAGTAAAGATCAACCAAAACAACAAGATAAAATCCCAGATTTATTAACAAATAAGGTTGAAAAAAATAAGCAAGTAATAAATGAAGAAGCCAAACCAGTTACTGATAGAATAGCGAATTTTTTAGAAAAGAAAGCCAAACCAGTTACTGATAGAATAGCGAATTTTTTAGAAAAGAAAGCCAAACCAGTTACTGATAGAATAGCGAATTTTTTAGAAAAGAGATTAGAAGAGAAAAAGAAAAATCTTTTTGATATATCAATTAGTCCAGCAATGAAAAATAACACCTCTGCCCTTTTTTTAATAAAAGCTAAAATACTTTTTTTTAATATTGGTATTTTTATAATCAAGCATTGGCTTGGTATTCTAATTTTATTGATAGTTTTAGCAATTTATAAAAAAATTAAAAAACGTGCATAAAGGGGTTAGAAAACAGTAAAATATTAATTAAATTTGCGCCTATTCCCTTTTTATTTAAAAAATGTTATGATAAAAACAATTAATATTAATTTTATATTATAATTTTTAAGTCTCTTTATGCGCAGAGTTTATCATAGACCAAAACCAGCATATCAAGAAAAAAGATTTGCAATTAATCATTTTATTAAAGCTCCTATTATTTTTTTAATTAATGAAAACGGAGAAGATTTGGGCGCTGTTGAAATAGGCAAGGCATTGGCAATGGCCAAAGAAGTTGAATTAGATTTAGTTGAAGTTAATCCAAAGGCAACCCCTCCTGTTGTTAAAATCATGGATTATGGGCAATTTAAATATCAAAAAGAAAAAGAAAATCAAAGACAGAAAGTAAAACAAAAAAAAGTGGAAATTAAGAGTTTAAGATTGTCTGCGCGTATTAGTCAGCATGATTTTAATTTTAGAGTTGAACAGGCAAAAAAATTTTTAGAAAGGGGGGATAAATTTAAATTAGAAATTATACTTAAAGGTCGTGAAAGACAACATCCAGAAAAAGCAGAAGAGCTAATTAAAAAGTTTATTGAAATTTTGCGACAAAACAAGGAATTAAATATTGAAATTGAGCAAGGCTTGACAAAACAAGACGGAAGATTTAATATATTAATAATTAATAAGCAATAATCACAGAGAATGAAAATCAGGTATTTCACCTGTTTTTTGTTGTTATCAGTCTTAAATCTACAAAGATTTACAAAATTTTTATTTTATGCCTAAAATCAAGACACATAAGGCCACGGTTAAACGTTTTAAAATTACTAGAAATAATAAAATATTACACCGCAAGTCTGGTCAAGATCATTTTAACGCGCGTGAATCAGGCAAGGTTATCCGTAATAAACGCCGCGATATTCTTGTTAATGCAACTGAAGTGAGAATTATTAAACGATTAATGCCGTATAATTAAAAGTCAAAAAGTCTATAAAGTTAAAAGTTATATTAATTTAAATATTATTATGCCAAGAGTTAAAAGAGGAACAAGCCATTTGAAAAAAAGAAAAAAACTGCTTAAAAAAGTTAAGGGTTATAAGTGGGGCAGAAAAAAATTAATTCGTTTAGCTAAAACAGCTGTATTAAAGGCAGGTGTTCATTCTTATGTTGACCGTAAAAAGAAAAAAAGAAATTTTAGAGCCTTATGGCAAATTAAAATTAGCGCTTTTGTTCGTCAACACGAGTTGTCTTATTCAAAATTTATTAATGTTCTTAAAATAAATAATATTGCCTTAGACCGTAAGGTTTTGTCTGAATTAGCTGTTAATCATCCTGATATTTTAGCTAAGATAGTAATGCAAGTTAAAAAATAAAAAATAATTTTATATGTTTTCTGCTAAAAATATACAAATAATTCAAATAATAGTCGCGATATTATTAGCAATAGTTATTTTAATGCAAAATCGTGGCTCTGGTTTGTCAAATATTTTTGGCGGAGCTAGCAATGTTTATCGCACTAAGCGTGGCATAGAAAGAAAACTATTTATTGCTACTATAATTTTAGCTGTTGCATTTTTTTTAACTTCTTTGGCAGGAATAATTTTTTATAAAAATTAAATTTTAATGTTTAAGGTTGATTAATTTTTTTACAGTGGACTCACTAATTATTAATAAAATAAAGAAAATATTAAATAAAACCAAGATAGTTTTGGTGAAATTTTGTTGTAGTTTAGGTAAGTATTTTTTAAATTTTAATGGGTTTAAAGTAAAAAATAATTGGGTTAAAAATGATCAAAATCAAATTAATTTAGATAAAAAATTAGTTTATTTTCTTTCAAAAACTAGATGGCCAAGCTTTAAACAATTAAAACACGTTGGCCGTTATTTAACTAAATGGGAATTACGGATAGTTAATGGATGTTTTTTTGTTATTTTGATAGGTCTTATTTTTATTAGTGTTAATTTTTATAATAAACATTTACAAAATTTACCAATTAATGGCGGAAATTATATTGAAGGAATGGTTGGCGCGCCTAAACACATTAATCCTCTTTATGCCAGTGTTAGCGATGTTGACAATAATATTGCTTATTTAATTTTTTCTTCATTATTTAAGCGAGATAAAAATGGAGAATTAATTAATGATTTAGTAGAAAGTTATCAGGTTAGTCAAGACAATAAAAACTATTCTATTAAAATTAAAACAAAAGTTAATTGGCACAATGACAGTTCTTTGACAGTTGATGATATTGTTTTTACTTTTAATGCGATAAAAGACGCGCAATATATGTCTTCCTTAAGGACGAGTTTTGTAGGAGTTGAATTAAAAGCAATAAATGACAATACTGTTGAATTTATTTTGAATGAACCATACGCTGGTTTTTTAGATTTATTAACTTTTGGTATTTTGCCTCAAGAATTATGGCAACAAATTGCTCCTAGCGCGGCCAATTTGGCTGAATTAAATTTAAAACCGATTGGTTCAGGTCCTTATAAATTTAAATCTTTAGTTAAAGACAAGTCAGGTAATATTTGGGCATATACTTTAATTAAAAATGATAATTATTATGGCCAAATTCCATATATAGAAGAAATAACTTTTAAGTTTTTTAATAGTTTTTCAGAGTTACTTTCAGCGCTTAATGATAATTTGATTCATGGTGTAAATTATTTACCCTATCAATTCCAAGGTGAAGTCGTAGTTCAAAGTTTTTTGAATTTTTTTCAATTAAGGCTGCCTCAATCAACTACTATTTTTTTCAATCCTAAGGCTAACGTTGCCTTATCTGATAAAAAAGTTCGTCAAGCATTGGCCTTTGCTTTAGATAAAAATAAAATAGTTAATCAAATTTATAAGCAGAATGCGTTAATAATAGATGGACCAATATTACCTGATAGTTTTGCATATGATACTAATATAAAAAAATATAATTATAATATTGCTACAGCAACTAAACTATTGGATGAAGCAGGTTGGCAGATAGTAAAAATTAATCAAGAAGATATTAATAATGCTGAGACAGAAATTAAATCAACAGATGAAAAAATTAGAAAAAAAGCAGAACAAAAAATATTTTTAGGCGTTGGGGAATGGAGAGCAAAAAACAATGAATATTTAATTATTGAATTAGTTACTGCTGATATGCCAGAATATGCTAAAGCAGTTGAGGAGATAGCTAAATTTTGGCAAGTAATTAAAATTAAAACAACAATAAATTTAGTTCAGGCAAATAAAATTCAATCACAAATTATTAAACAAAGAGATTTTGTTGCCTTGCTTTATGGCGGATTGGCTGGCGCTGATCCTGATCCATATGCCTTTTGGCATTCATTGCAGATTGATCAGGCAGGATTAAATATCACCAGTTATGCCAATAAAGAAGTTGATCAATTATTAGAAGATGCTCGATTAATTAGCGATAAAAATGTACGGCGTGATAAATATATTAAGTTTCAAGAGATATTAGTTGAAGAAGCTCCGGCTATTTTTCTTTATAGTCCTAATTATATTTATATTCAAGCTAAAAAAATTAAAGGTTTTGATGTTAAAAAAATTATAATGCCACATGATCGTTTTTCTAATATTGAGAGTTGGTATATAAAAACCGGTAAAAAGTTGATTTTATAATTTTTGTTTTGCAACAATTAAGAATTGCCGGAATGGTGGAATTGGTAGACACGCAGTGTTCAGAGCGCTGTGGGAGCAATCTCGTGGAGGTTCAAATCCTCTTTCCGGCACTAAAACACTAAATAATTTAAATTAAAGTATATTTATGATTACAAAATACAGACCAAGGACAAGAAGGCAGCCTAGTGTGAGCAAATTAAATAATGTTGAATTTATCAACAAGCCTTCAGCAATTAGTCAATTAAAAACTGACAACAGCGCTATAAGTGAAAAATTAAGAATAATAGTTTTGGGAGGATTAGAAGAAGTTGGTCGCAACATGACTTTGTTTGAGTATAACAAAGAAATAGTTATTATTGATATGGGCTTACAATTTCCTGAAGAGGATATGCCGGGCATTGATTATGTTATTCCAGATGTTACTTATTTAGAGGGTAAAACAGATTGGATTAAAGGGGTAATTATTTCTCATGGCCATTATGACCATATTGGCGCTATACCACATTTGATAGATAAAATTGGCGCTCCCCCGATGTTTATGGGAAAATTGACGGCAGGCATTGTTAAAAAAAGAGCAGAAGGATTTTATAAATGTTCTCCTTTGGCTATTACCGAGATTAATGAAACTACGAGATTGCAATTAGGAAAATATTTTCACATAGAATTTTTAAGAGTTAATCATTCAATTCCTGATTGTTTTGCTACAATTATTCATACTCCATTAGGATCTATTATCCATACTGGTGATTTTAAAATTGATTATTCTCCAGTTAATGATAGTCCTGCTGATTTAAATCGCATAGCTCAAATTGGAGGCAAGGGAGCTTTGCTTTTAATGGCTGATTCTACTGATTCAACGCATCCTGGTTATCAAATTTCGGAATCTTCTATTGGCGATGAAATGGGTAGATTATTTGAAAAAATGACTGGTAGAATTATTATTGGTACTTTTGCCTCTCAATTAAGTCGTGTACAAAAAATTCTTGATTTAGCGGAAAGATTTGATCGTCGTGTTTTTTTGCAAGGCAGAAGCATGACTGATAATGTAGAAATAGCGCAGCAAACAGGTTATTTAAAATTCAATCCAAAAATATTAGCCAATGATTATGAATTAAATAAAATACAAGATAATAAAATTATTATTTTAGGCACTGGCGCGCAAGGAGAAAATAATGCTTTTTTAATGAAAGTGGTTACTGGAGAACATCGTACTGTCAGTCTTAAATTTGGCGATACAGTTATTTTTTCTTCTTCGGTTATTCCTGGTAATGAGCGTACTATTCAAACTTTAAAAGATTCAATGGTTAGGCAAGGAGCTAAAGTTGTTCATTATGAGATGATGGATGTTCATGCTGGTGGTCATGCCAAGCAAGAAGATTTAAAATTAATGATGCGACTGCTTAAGCCAGAATATTTTATGCCAATTGAAGGCAATCATTATATGTTGCAAGCCCACGCTGAATTAGCTGAGCAGGTTAATATTAATAAAAATAAAATTTTTGTAGCCGACAACGGGCAAGTAGTAGAATTTGTTAAGGATTCCCAAGATATAATAGTAGGCAAGTTGACTAATGAAAAAGTGCCAGCTAACTATATTATGGTTGATGGTTTAGGGGTTGGAGATGTTTCTAATATTGTTTTGCGCGATAGGCGTGTTATGGCAGAAGACGGCATGATTGTAATTATTACTACCATTGATTCTAAAACAGGCGATCCCATTGGTAATCCCGATATTATTTCACGAGGTTTTATTTATATGAAAGAAAATAAAGAATTAATTCAAAAAACTCGTATGAAAGTTAAAAAAATAGTTAAAGATCATGTGCTTAAAACATCAATTGATGATGATTATATAAAAAATAAAATAAGAAATGATATTGGGCAATTTCTTTTTAGCCAAACCAAAAAAAGACCAATGGTTTTACCAGTAGTAATTAAGGTTTAAGGTAATAAAGGGTCTGTCGCCGGATACCGAATACGGTATTCGACGATAGACCCTAAAGCCATTCAAACAGACAATGGTTCGGAATTTCATAAACATTTTCGCGATTATTTAAAGCAAAGCACAATTAAACATTATTGGAACTATCCTGGACGGCCATATAGAAATGGGCATATTGAAAAATACAACCGAACCATACAAGAAGAATTTGTTGACTGGAATGAAATGTTGTTAGAGGATACTGACCATTTTAATCGTAAACTTATTGATTGGTTAATTAACTACAATACCAAGAGAAGACATTGGGGACTAAACTTAATTTCACCTGTGGATTATTTAATTAAAAATAACTGGGCGTCCAATATGAGGTGGACTAATACACAAAAAATAGTAAAAATGGTAATATGGGGCTGTTGCCAAATGCTTTTTTGAGCATAAATTTTTGTAATTTTTAGTTTATTTATATTTAAAATAAATTATATAGCTAAAAATATTAAAAAAATATCCATAGCAATATTGATATCTTTATTTAAAGCAGTTATTATTTTAAAGAGGCTTATTGCCGCCTTTTTTATTAATGTAGTTTTTAAATTTGGGTTAATAATATTGCGCTTTATTTTTTATAAAATTGTTGTTAAGATATACCAACTTTATTTATCCTTAATTAAAAAGTTAGGTTGGCAAGCGATTAATTGGCGTGTTTTCCCGTTGTTTGATGGCCAAAAATTAACACACCTTATTATTATAATTTTAACAATTGTATTTGTTAATTTAAACTTGTTTAATAAAACGCAAGCCATGTCATCTGAAGAATTAGTTGGCAATACGTTTTTAGCAGAAATAATATCTAGCGAATTTAGCAATAATGATCAGTTAATTGAGGAATATTTTGATGAAGCAACGGAGATTACGCCTGACCAACAAGTTTATTTAGAAAATTTATCAATTTTAAAAAGTCAATCATCAGTTGAAATGAGATTATCTGATGAATTAGATGTTATAGAAGGTGTTGAAAATTTATTTCAAGGCGGTGGAGTTATGGTTCGTCAGGATTCAGCAATAATCAAAAAAATCAAAAGATTAAGAGATGAAATTATTTATTATTTAGTTGAGCCTGGCGATACAATCAGTGTAATTGCAGTTAAATTTGGCATTAGCGTTAATACAATTCTTTGGGAAAACAATCTTAGCGTTTATAATTTGATTAGACCAAATGATAAGTTAGTTATTTTACCAGTTACAGGCGTAACTCATAAGGTGAAGAAAAAAGAGACTATCAGCAGTATTGCTAAAACTTATGACGTTACTGAAGATGTTATTATTGAAATAAATAAATTGTTTGTTGTTGGTCAATTAAAAATCGATCAGCAAATAATAATACCTGGAGGCAGAAAGAGTGGTTATGCTAAATTGCAAACTAATTTTTACAGTGGTTTAACGGCAATTAAAAATTTATTTAAAACAGATTCGTCTGTTTTGTTAAAAGGTAATAAGATGAGTTGGCCAAGCGTTGGTTATCGTATTACTCAATATTTTTCTTGGCGGCATAATGGTATTGATATTGCTAACAAAAGTGGCACGCTTATTTATTCTGTTGATACTGGTATTGTGGAATTTGTTGGTTGGGGCAAGGGATATGGCAATCAAATAGTTATTAATCACGGCGGAGGTAAAAAAACTCGCTATGCCCATTTATCTAAATTTTATTGTCAAAAAAATAAAAAAGTTGAGAAAGGTGAAATAATAGGTCTTATGGGATCAACTGGTTGGTCAACTGGTTCTCATTTGCATTTTGAAGTAATAATTAATAATCGTAAATATAATCCATTGAATTATATTAAATAGAATATAGTATTTTAGATAGATTAAAATAATTTTAAATTTATGAATATTTTACTTGGAATTATTGTTATTACTGTTGGCACGTTAATGGTTGTTAAATCAGAATGGCTTTTAAATAATTTTGGCAGAATAACTTTTTTTGAAATTCACTTAGGATCAGATGGCGGTTCGCGTTTGGGATATAAACTGGTTGGTTTGATTGTGATTTTTATTGGAACGTTAATAATGACTGGCATGATTAATGGATTTTTAGAATGGGTATTATCACCGCTTTTGCGTTATAATAAATAAGGGTTTGTCGTTGAATACCAAATACCCAATAAAGATTGTTTTTGGGCTGATAGCTCAGTTGGTAGAGCACCGCGTTTGCAACGCGGGGGTCTGGGGTTCAAGTCCCCATCAGTCCACTCTCTTCGGAATTATCACTTGGTTCGTTGTAACCTACATTTTAGACAAGACGTTTATTAAACTTTCGGGTGTTGAAAAGATTTTAAGAAAAATGAATGACGAGAAAATTGAAGCTATGTCGTCGATTATTCTTAATGGCGATTTTTCAAAAATCGCAAAATAATTTTATGGTAGACAATCGCAAACTAAATATTGTTGATGAAGACGGAAATATAATCGGCGAAGAAACCCGCGAAAATATCCATAAGCAGGGGCTACTCCATCGAGAAATCCATGTTTGGTTTTATACACACCGAAAGGCGAGATTATCTTTCAACACCGAGAAAAAGATAAGGATACTTATCCCGATTTATTGGACGCGACAGTTGGAGGCCATGTCGAGATTGGTTCGGACTATGAAAATTCTGCGTTCCAAGAATTAGAGGAAGAAACGGGAATAAAAGCGACGAAAGATAATTTCGCCTTTATACAAATGATAAGAAGTAAAACCTACTCATGATATAAAAATTCATTGGAAAAATATTGACGATGGTAAAAAACGGGAAATCACTCCATTGGATGACAAATCGTATAAATTAACTTTTAAATTACCTCAAAAATTATATAATTGGATTTTTAAAATTTCAGAAAACAAATTTAATGAAGCAATAAATCAAAAAGAAACGCATTTTTCTAAAACATCGATTTATTATCATGACGACTTCGAAGATAAAGATTATATATTTAATTTAAAATTTGATAAGAATAATTTAAAAAAGATTAATGAATAAGAAATTTTGATCTCGGGTATTCCCCTCTTCACCTTTCAATAATTCCTTGCGCGAATGTTGCGCGAATGTTGCGCGAATCGATATTTTGTGATATGATATTTATATAAGCTAAAACTATGTATAAACCTAAATATAACTTAAATAATAAGATTTTATCCAACTTAATGGCTATCGCCGAAGCCAAGGGCATAATTGATCGCGCCAAAATATTGCCCCAGCAAGAACTGCGTCTGCGCCGCCAAGCAGTAATCCGCATGACCCACCACTCTACTGAAATAGAGGGCAACCGTCTAAACATGGGACAGGTTGAAGCCTTATACGCCAAGAAAAAAATAGACGCGCCGGATTGGGATATTTATGAAGTCAAAAATTATTTAAACGCTCTGAAATATATTGAAAAAGTCGCCGCCGAAAAAAAACCGATAACTGAAAAAGTAATTCTAAAAATTCATAAATTGGTAACCGATAAAACCTTAGCCCAGCAATTTTCCGGCCACTACAGACCCGGGCCGATTTATGTGGTGCGCCGGCAATTTGGCGTGCCGCAAGAAACTTTATACACCGGACCGGAAGCTAAGCAAGTGCCAAAACTTGTAGCTGATTTTGTAGCTTGGTTGAAAAATAGCGAAGATAAAGATATAAATCCGGTGATTGTGGCCGGAATCGCCCATTTAGAAATTGCCGCCATTCACCCATTTAATGACGGCAACGGCCGCACAGCGCGCGCTTTAGCCACCCTGATGCTTTATCAGCGCGGATATGATTTTCGCCGCTTATTTGCTTTGGAAGATTATTATAATACCAATAGGCAAGCGTATTACAAGGCTATTAACGTAGGAAAAACATACGACGAGCGGCGCACGGACATTACTTCGTGGCTTGAATATTTTGTCAAAGGCTTTAAAAAGGAAATTGATGAAGTAAAAAATAAAATTCTGCCTCTAGCTAATCGTAATATTAATGGAAAAATCAAATCGCAAATTTATCTTACTCCTGAACAATTAAAAATTATTGACTTCATAGATCAAGTCGGACGAATTTCAGCAAAAGATGTAGAAAATATTTTATCTAGCCCGAAACGAACAGCCCAATTACAACTGCAAAAACTGAAAAAAATAAAAATGATCAAGGCAGTCGGAAAAGGCAAATCTACTTCTTATATTGCCAATTCTTAATAGAGTTTAAGACAAAGGGCATTCACCCCTGCCCCCTCTGCCCTTTGCCTTAAACAGAAAAACAAAATTGAATTCTTTTTTAGAACAATCCGCCTCAGGCGGATTAAAGGAAAACATGTACATCATATAACTAATTATATACAAGTCAAGCCCCATCTCTATAAATAAAAAATAAAACCGGCCATAAAAGGTCGGCTTTATTTTTCTAATT
>JAHJAP010000075.1 GCA_018813805.1 Patescibacteria group bacterium | reverse complement strand
TAGTGGGAATATTTTAATTAGGCAAGACTTTTACCAGGCGGCTATATGTTAGGCGACGGAGCTAAAACTCCAACACGGCGATTCATAGCCCGCAATTGATAAAAGCATACCAAAAATGGTATACTTTTAGTATACGAACACGCGATATCCGGTTTCGGCTTTTTACAAAAGCCTACACCCAAATTGCTACGCAACTTCGGATGATGCCGAAACGTTAGCTGAAATATTCCTTTTCTTTTTTGGGCTATCGCCCAATTGTTTTAAAAAATTTTAAAATTTCATTTTCATTAATAATAGAGGGGTATAAGGTGTTTTCTCCGCCCCACTACGAAAACGAATTATTTAATGTTAAAATTTCTAACTATTCAACCATGTAATGCCTAGTAAAATTATTTATATGAACGAACAGTGTAAATTTGCCGAAACAAAAATTCTAACAGATCAATTGGAATTCAGCACGAATGAAATAAAAACTATTAACAATCTCGGTTTAACGCCCAAGGATTTAGAGAAATTGCTTAATAGCCAACCTTTTGCCGAGGGCAGTTACGCTTTAATTTTTGAATTGCCAGACAGCGACCAAAAAGTTATCGCAAAAGTTTGGAAAAATCCTAAAAATGACTCGGGTAGGGCAAAGTGTGAAAATGTTGCTTTGCGCTTACTACGTTTACGGAATTCTGAAGAAGCACCGCATTCAATGGGATATTTAAAATCTACAACTATTCTTTTTGAAGAAAAAATAGAAGGAAGCCCTATCGAAAGTTTTGATAAAAATACTATTGATCAATTGGCAGAAACTTTGGCAAAAATTCACTCCATAGAACTCAACGCCTACGGCAAGCCGCTAACAAGAAGGACAAAAGGCACTAAAATGGATTTTCTTAGTGATGAGCTAGATCGATTGAGAACGACTTCTTCTTCGTCGCCAAAACTAGCAGAAACCATATCATCTGTTGAGAAGGCTATTGATAAGGCAGAAAATGAAGCCAAGAAAAAACCAGAAGCTTTTCAAGATAATAACTTTACGCTCATTCATTTTGATTTAAATATTAATAATATTTTACGATCAACAGATGGTAGAATTGTTATTATTGATTGGGAGCAGGCTTCTGCAGGGGATAGCGCCATGGATATCGCTAAGCTATTTCTAAAATTAAATTTTAACAATGAACAAAAGAAAGAATTTCTGGCTGAATATGAAAAAAAACTTTCTAAAAAAGATGACTATTTTGAAAGTCGGTTAGAGATTTTTGAGCCATTAGTGTTGGTTAATTCAATTTTGTGGAGATTGCGCGTATTAAAAGATGAACCACAAGAAACATCGTCTGTAAACGAAAAAAAGTTTTACGCCCGTGTTAAAAATAATTTAGACAAAGAACTTGTAGCGCTTAAAAAATATTTACCATAAATAAATTTATGTCCAAACTTGATCTGCATTTACATTCCACTTGCTCGGATGGCAAATTATCAGTATCAGAAATAGCCCTGATTATTAAAGAAAAAAAACTGGAATACTGTGCCTTAGCTGACCATAATAGTATAGATGGAATTCAAGAACTAATGGAAACGCTTAGCGGATCAGGTATTAAGGTTATCCCTGCCATCGAGCTTACCGCAAAACAAAATGACAACGAGGTACATATTTTGGCATATGATTTTAACCTAGAATTGACCATGGAAATAATAAAAGAACGCAACGAAATTGTGCGACTTCAAAAAATAGAAGAAATGAAAGTTGCGATTAAACTTTCTCATGAAGCAGGACTTGAGGTGTCCGACGATTTAAACCCTTCTGATAAACAGCCCGTAAGCTTAACCGTTGCCCTTGATATTTGTTCTAGTGGCGCTAATCAAAACATTTTTCTAAAAAAATACGGCAAACAGTTTATTGCGGAAGATGTTTATTATGAATATCAAGCACCGGGTAAATTGTGCGCAGTAGAAAGAAGCGGTGTTACAGTTGAATGGTTGATACAAAAATTTAAAGGAATCGCGCAAGATCTTATTATTGCCCATCCATTTGTGTCTGTTAGCGTCGTTACTATACCGCTTAATGAATCCGAAATTAATAATTTGCTTAAAATTGGGTTAACCGGAATAGAAGTATATCATAACAATACGACTACCGAACAAATAGATTTATTAAAAAGAATAGTTGGGGAGCAATCTGTTCATTACACAGGTGGTTCTGATTTTCATGGGGAAAAAACAGATACGCCGATAGGCCAATATGGCTCTACCTGTTTCATTCCCAGTTTTTTGCTTGCAAACTATAAAGCAGGTTTATTAAATAAATAAAAAATATGCCCGATACCATATTTATTGAAGAAGTCGCAAAAAATCTTCGTGCCAATTATAAAAAATTTAAGTGCATTCAATCAGCTTATCTTTATGGTAGCATCTTAACTGAAGGTTTTCATGAAAAAAGTGATATTGATGTTTTATTTATTGTTGATGACATAAAAGACCTAAAACTTTTTTTTAAAAAAGTTAAAACTATTCACGCCAAAGAAATAAAATTAAAACTCGATATTAATATTGTCTTTAAATATGAATTTAGCAATCTTTGGCACATTTTCAGACCACCAACATTTTTTGTTTGGATAAAACATCGGAATGCCTTACTTTGGGGAAAGGATTGTATGCGTGATGTCAAAGAAGAAAAAATAACGGTAAATTCAATATACAAAAGAGCGGTTGATTTGGCGCAGGGTTGTCGAGCTGTATACTTAAATGATAAAGATGTAGAATTTTGGGAAATAAAATACAGCAGATGGTTGAGGGAGTTGCAATTTGGAATTTTGTATCTTTATGGCGATTTAGAATTAGATTCTAAAATTTGTGGCAAAAAACTTTGTGACACATTCCCAGAACTCAAGAAATCCAGACTTCTAGCAAAAAAACGATTGCCGATTAAAGATCTCTCGGAGATAGATGAAGCGTTTGTACTTTGCGTTTTTAATCATTTTGTAAAACCATGAAAATATTAATGTTAACATCTCGATACGGATTCGGTTATGGTATGGGATATTCTGCCTACAAAGAAGCGATGGCCTTTGCAGATTTAGGCAACTCGGTTACTGTAGTACATTGCTATAATAGCCCTGAAATTTCGATGTTTTCCGATTCTAGGATTAAAACCGTCTATTTACCAATCATGAAAATCCCTATTATTGGTATTTTTGTTTATTACTTTAAGCTTAGAAGATTTTTTAAAAGTAAATTTAAAGCGCAAGAATTTGATTCAATTTACATCCAGTCTTTAGAATTTGGATTGATTGACTTGAAAAAAATAAACATACCAATATTTTATTTTGCTAGAAGTACGATGATCGGTCTGCAAAAAACTTTACAACGGGAGGGTATTAAGAAGTCTTTTATAAATAAAGTAATTCATTATGTTCTTGTTTATCTTGAAAAACGCTGTATGCGATATGCCAAAGTAATATTTGTAAAATCTAGTGTTATGGCTAAAGAAGTTGGCAGTCTTTATAGTGTAAACTCCGATAAAATTATTACTATAACAGGAGGCATAGATAAGGAAAATTTTAAAACAGATAGTATAGTTACCTGTGATGCTCTAAAGAAAAAATTATCGATTTCGTTGTCCACGAAGGTTATTCTTTATGCCGGCAGAATTGTTCCTCAAAAAGGATTAATTTATTTAATAAAAGCTTCCATACAATTATTGGAAGATTGTAATTTTGCTGTTATTATCGCGGGCTCTCAAATAGATAGGCATTATTTGCGCTCAATTAATAAGTTGCTTGAAAATAACGCTCATAAGAAGTCATTCTATTTTTTAGGGCATATTAATCAATTAGAAATGTCTTCTGTGTTTAATATTTCTGATTGTGTTGTAACCCCGTCTTTATACGAGCCTTTTGGCATGGTTAATTTGCAGGCGGCTTTTTTAGGAAAAACAGTGATCACCACGGATGTTACTGGGTCGGTTGATGTTTTAGGAAGTTATAATAATTTATTAATTGTTCGCCCTTGTTCAACTGAAGCTATCAAGGATTCCTTGGAAAAAATATTATCAACCAACAGGAGTATAAATATACAGCCTTTTAATTTTAGTCAATATTCATGGATAAGTGTGGCAAAAAAGATGTTAAGTTGTATTAACAATATTAAAGAATAGAAAGGATAAGGTGTTTTGGATTTTAGGTATTCACCCCCAACCCCTCTGCCCAAAATCCAAAACCGAAAAAGAAATTTTAAAATTTTTTAAAACAACCGACTATCGTCGGAAAAGAAAAGGAATACATCAGCTAACTAATTATATACAAGTCAAGCCCCATCTCTATAAATAAAAAATAAAACCGGCCATAAAAGGTCGGCTTTATTTTTCTAATTATTTAACAAAGGGTGTTCCCCTGGTCCAGACGGC
>JAHJAP010000074.1 GCA_018813805.1 Patescibacteria group bacterium | reverse complement strand
GCCAAATTTTTCTTAAAAGGAATTGAAAATTGTTTTGCTTTGATGTTTGGCTTAACGCCAAACGGCGGAAACGCTTCGCTACGGCTCTGGCGTGGCGGAATTCCTCCCCCCAACCCCCCTCCTTCCGCCACGCCCTCGCTCGGACTGCCCTTTTTTCGGCGGAATTGGAGGCCGTGCCAATTTCATTGGCGCGCCGTCTCAATTTATTATTATTTTATCAAATTGAGCAAAATATTTCAATACAAAAAATAGGATGCAAAAGATTGACAAAATAAGCAAAAAAATGTAGGTTTGTATATTAACAGGAAATGGTTTCCTGTTAGAAAAGTTCTTTAACAACTGAATAGGAGGTACAAATTATGCAACCGTCAGATAACGGCTTAACACTAATAGTTATTAAGCCAGATATAGAAGAACGTAAGCTTACCCGCGTATTGCTGAACAAACTGAAAGACAAAAACCTTGATATTATTTATCGAGGTTTGGTACAATTTAGCTTAGAACTAGTGAGATTGTTTTATCAATGGGATGTTGTTATACATCCAAAGGAAATAGGCGAATATTTATGCATAAGACCAATGACTTTTCTTATCGTCAGAGGAGATGGTGCTATCCCTAAAACCTGCGCCATTAAACAAGAATTGAGAAAAGTTTTGAGCAACAACAACCCTGTTCTTAATCTTATGCATTGTCCGGATTCGTCGGAAGAATTTAAACACGAATACGCGCTTATTCTTAAACAGCAAACCCAAAAGGAGAAAAAAATTATGACAGAGATAAAGACCAACAATCAAGTGGAGGTTATTCTCTTCAAAAAGAAAAATGATAAAACCCTTTTTCTTGTCCTTAAGAGAAATCCACAAAAAGGTGGCTTTTGGCAACCAATCACTGGCAATGTAAAACCACACGAATCCTTTGAGCAGGCAGCACTGCGCGAGATGGAGGAAGAAACCAGTATTAAAGAATATCTGGAGTTTGTTGACACAGGTTATTCTTTTGACTTTTTTGACGATAACCGCAACCAACATGAAAAAATCTTTGGTATACATGTATCCGAAGTATCTAAAGTTGTTCTTTCATCGGAACACACAGAATTTCAATGGGCAAGCAAGGAAGATGCTCTTAACCGCTATCTAAAATATCCCGGAAATAAAGAGGGCTTAAGGAAACTCTGCGAAAAACTATCCATATAGGAGGTAAAAGTGATGAACAAAAAAATAGAAGTGGAAATCTATGTGCAAAAAAAATTAAAAATGGAGGTGACAGAGTCTTTTTTGACATCCTCCATTATTTTGCTGATCGAGGACGATCCAAATATTGTCCGTGACATTTTAGTTCTGATTCCAAACACAGAATATGGTAAATTTGTAGATTGCTATGGTCCCCACTTTGTTGTTGATGACCACGATTATGAATACCCAGTCTTTACCAAATTTCGAAATTTGGAATGGATGAAAGACGATCTAAAATCAAGACTCTCGATTGCGCTTTGGATATATCAAAATTCTTTGGTCATCCAAGATCCGCAAAGAGAATTCGTGCGATTATTAAATTATTATCAATCTGTTTTTCAGCAAGCTCTCCCTGTGTTGATAAAACACAAATATATAGAAATGCGCACTGAAAGGCATAATCTTAGGCAGGCTATATCTCGAGACAGGAAAATTGCCATCCCCATAATCAAAGCGACCGTTGCCAAGCTGGCGATGGAAATTTCCTTGCTTGCTGATAACCAACCATATCCCTATAAAAAATGGTTGCCGGAAGTTGCAAGGAATAGCCACATGGGAAGAGTAATCTATCCTCTTGTGGAAGCTTTTCTTGGTGAAAAAAATAGTGAAAAAACTATCGTCATCAGTGAAGAAATAATAGAAAGCATGAGAAACTTTCTATCTAAAAACTGGCTGTCAAGCGATCTATTAAATCGCTGGTGGCTATACCTAAAATAACAAAAGCCCGAGTGTTAAATCGCCCGGGCTATTTTTTTGAATAATCACGACTAATCGTGATTAACTCTTTATCTTGTGGCCAACGTGCTCGTTTTATCGCTTCATTAAACCCCAAAAAACAATTGATGTAATTTTCGTGTTTGTCTAATTGTTTTTCTTGACTCGCTAAGCTTAAAATTTTAACTAAATAAACATGAATATTTTTATAAATAATCTTATCGCCTTTTAAATAATGGTATTGATAGTGCTTAATTTTTTTAATCAATTTCAAATCGCTATACCCTGTTTCTTCCTTGGCCTCCCTTATGGCTGTTTGACGTAAACTTTCTCCCGCCTCTCTATGCCCTTGCGGTAAAACATAATGATTCCAGTTTTTATCGTGCAGTAAAAGAACTTTATTATTATGAATCAAAACTACGGCGGCACAAATTTCTTTTACTTTTTCCTTATTATTAAATTGATTTATTCTTTTTACTAGATATTTTATTAATTCTTTAGGCTCTAAAAATTTTCCATTAGGAGCGACATCTAAACAAAGTACATTATTTCCAACAAATTCGCTCAAAATATTTTTGTAAAAATTTACATAGTTATAGTAAAATTTTTTGTTTTTCACTATAATATTTTTTACGGAATTGTCTTTTAATTTCTGGATCGCGTTTTTAATAAATTGTTTTTCGGCGTATAGAAAAATGATGGGGAATTGTTTTAATTCCGGTAAATTTTTTAAAAGACTTTCATTCTCTCCTATAATTTTTCCTCGCTGAGCATAATCAAAGGCGATATTAGATAGAACCGATCTTTCCATTATAACTTTTTTACTATTCTTCATTAATTGACGAGCCAACTTTTGCCTTTCAAGATGTTTTTTTAAATACCATTGATGCGGATTGTTAATATTTGGCGCTTCAATCAAATGATGAGGCTCGTTTATTAAACTAAATTTCTCTCGCTTTAATAGTTCTTTAATAAGTGTTGTTTTCCCCATCCGCCAAAAACCCTCAATTATGATTAATTGCGGCCATGGTTTAAATGATTTTGATTTTTTTATTTTTAACGACATAATGATTTTTATTCTTAATTTTTTTAACTCGTCCTTCTCCCAACCACAAAGGTAATGGTATTTTAATTTTTTTAATTCTTAAAAAATTTTTGTTTATTTGGTTTAAATTTACTATCTTTTGGTAGATGTTTACTAATTTTTTGGAAATTACATCAATATCGAAATACTGTTTCGCAAATTTATAATTCTGTAAACCGATTTTTTTTAATTGTTTTTGCTGGCCTAAAAATTTGCCGATAATATCAGGAAAGGCGTTTAAATCATCTTCTATTATAAGACTGGGAATTTTTTCATAACCGCTCGCGCCAAGTTTAGTGGTGATGATTGGTAAGCCCGCGGCGCAATAATTTAGAATCTTTACTTTCATGCCCGATCCTTGGGTTATGGGACAAAGGGCAATTGTTGCTTGAGATAAAAATTTGTTAAGGTCATTTACTGGACCGGTAAAAATAAAATTTGTATTAGTTAAATTTTTTAATTCATCTCCCACCATTCCGATAAAAGTAATATTTTTATCTTTTCTAATTAGCGTTGGAGCAATTTTATTTATAATATATTTTACCGCCTGCTTGTTCGGCTCATAATACATATTTCCAACAAAAATGATATTGTGTTTTTTGAAATTAGGGCCATAAAATTTAAACTCAGAAAAATCAATCGGATTGGGAATTCTATAAATTTTTTTGTAATCTACGCCTATTTTATCAGCAAGTTCGGAATAGTCAAGAATAGTCATGGTTATCACGATATCGGATAATTGGCAGGCAATATTGCTTACGGCTCGAGATTCAAAAATTTTTTCTAGAGATTTCTTAAAATATCTTTGTAAAGTTGGCTCGACATCATGCATTTCTAAAATCACAGGTATTTTTAATTTTTCGGCTATTGGATAATAGCGTAAAACCGAGACTGAGTCTTCAAATTGCAGAATGGTTATCTTATTCTTGGCTACTATTTTTTCCATTTCCGCTATATTATAAAAAGTGTTTTCAGGAATTATATGCAATTCAAGACCACTGTCGTTCAGTAGTTGATTTACATCTTTATCGGTTTCTATGTTTCTATTAAAAGTAAGCAACTAATTTAACAACCTCAATTCCACTTGTTCCTATGCCAGTTCCAAAATTATATATTTGATTGTTGAAATTCTCATTCTTTTTCATGATTAGAAAAATAGCATCAATAATATCATCAATATAAATATAATCTCTAGTGGTCTCTAAATTACCAACGGAAATTTTAAAGCTATTTTTGATTTTTTTAATAAATTTTCCGTGCCTTTTAGATTCACTTTCGAAACCTCTTTTGGGTGTTTGTCGCAATAAGGAATAAAATGAAGAGCAGCAAGATGAATAATCATATTCGGCTTAAAACCGAATATTGCTTTTTCTATTTCCTTAAGATTTCTAACATCAGCCTTCACAAAAAAATATTTTTTCTTAGAAATTCCAGATAAAGAAACAAGGGAACTATTACTTAAATTATCAATAATAATTGGGAAGTATTTTCTTGCAACCAATCTTTTTACTAAATGATGACCCACAAAGCCAACCCCGCCCGTTATAAATATTTGTTTTTTATTTAAGGTTTTTGGGGCAATAATACTTTTAGTCTCAGATCGTGGTGACTGGATATTTTTTGAATTGCTAAAAATATATTCTTTAATAAGTTTGCTTGATTTCTTCATAGCTACTTTATTAAATCATCAACGCTTACATTTAATCCCTTGGCAATTTTTTTTAAGGTTTCGATGCGGGGATCGGTTGTCACTCCTGTCTCAATTTTAGTCAAAGTATGCAAAGTAACACCGGCAAGCTTTGACAGCTTGTCTTGCGAAACACCGAGCTTATCTCGGTATTTTTTTATATTCCTGGCTATGGTTGATAAATCTTTTGACATTGTAGTAAAGTTTTACTATACTTTAATTACACAACTTATTTACACCTGTTATTATTAGTATATGCAATTTTGGTCATTTAGTCAAAAACTTTTTCACTTTTTAGGGAGTTCCTTGTCGTTGCCCGCG
>JAHJAP010000008.1 GCA_018813805.1 Patescibacteria group bacterium | reverse complement strand
TGCGGGCGAGAAATCAGCCGAGGCAGGGCGAATCCATTCCCCCAGACAAATTGTTTCGCCCTGCCGAGTCCTTTTTAGTAGTTTTAATCATTTGGATTTTGCTCGAAATAGTTTCGAACTTTGTCCAACAAACACCGCCAAAATTCGGAATTCAAATTTCCGTCAAAAATATGGTCGGCACGAAGTGCCGTCTGTTCTGAATTCCCCCCAAAAAATCCTGAATCTGAAAGGATTCGCCACGCTCCGCGTGGCTCCTCGTTTGCCAATACAATTATGAATAATCAAACCAAAAAGTTTTTCATTTATACTCGCAAGTCTACTGACGACAAAGACAGACAAGTCCGCAGTATTTCTGACCAATTAGCGGAACTGAAAAGTTTAGCATTAAAAGAACAAATTGATGTTGTCGATGTCTTTGTCGAAAAGCAGACCGCCAAAATACCAGGTCGCCCTGTATTTAACGAAATGATGTTGAGAATGGAAGCAGGCGAAGCGTCTGGTATTTTGGCGTGGCACCCCGATAGACTTGCGAGAAATTCCGTTGATGGTGGAAAAATTATCTACCTCGTTGATACTGGCATAATTTTGGAAATGAAATTTCCAACTTTTTGGTTTGATCCGACACCACAAGGAAAATTTATGCTCTCAATCGCTTTTTCGCAATCCAAGTATTATGTTGATAATCTTTCGGAAAATATAAAACGAGGTCATCGCAACAAAGTGAAAGACGGAATATGGCCTCAAATGGCTCCGCTTGGATATGTGAACAAAAATAGAATGATTATTCCCGATGAAAATATCGCACCTTTAATCAAGAAAACATTTGAGGCATATTCAACTGGAAATTTCACTTTGCGACAACTCCGCGACAAATTTAATGAACTTGGATTGAAACGAAAAAGCGGAAAGGAACTTGCGGTGTCGAATTATCAAAAACTTTTAAAAAATCCAATTTACACAGGTTTGATGTTGTATAATGGCGAAATCCACGAAGGCAAACACGAACCGATTATCACAAAGAAACTTTTTGATTCCGTTCAGGAAGTGATGATGAGAAAATCTAAACCTCACTCGAAAGGTCTTAAACCATTTTTGTATAGAGGATTTTTCCGTTGCGGAGAATGTGGCTGTTTTATCACAACCGAAACACAAAAAGGTCATAATTATTTGCGATGTACCAAACGGAAAAATCCCTGTTCACAAAAATATACTCGTGAGGAAATCATCACTTCCGAAATTCAAAAGGAAATCAAAAAAGTTTCTTTGCCAGACGATTGGGCTAAATGGATGTTGGCGGAAAACGAAAAAGATAAATCTGTGGAAACCCAATCGTCTACACTTTTTGCAGACAATACAAAAGCCGATATTTCTCTTTTGGATTCCAAGATTGAGAAGCTGATGAATGCTTACCTAGAAAACGCACTTTCGCTTGAAGAATATCGAGATATGAAAAACAAATTAGTGAACGAAAAACAGCTTCTCAAAGAGAAATTATCGGCTTTTGAGCAAAAAGCGAATAATCGGTTCGAACTTACGGAAAAGTTTTTGAAATACAATATGGAATTGGCAAACGAGGGAATAAATGAAGAGAAACTTCATTTATTCAAAAAAGTCGGTTCGAACTTTATTATTGAAGCTCGAACCGTACTTTTTGAGCCACGCGGAGCGTGGCGAATCCTTTCAGATTCAGGATTTTTTGGGGGGAATTCAGAACAGACGGCACTTCGTGCCGACCATATTTTTGACGGAAATTTGAATTCCGAATTTTGGCGGTGGGGGCGAGATTCGAACTCGCGGTTCCCGTGAAGGAACTCCGGTTTTCAAGACCGGTACATTCAACCACTCTGCCACCCCACCATTATGGGTCTGTCACCGAATACGGTATTCGACGACAGACCCATTATAAGCTTTAATCTAACACAAGAATAATAAAAAGTAAATTAAAATGATTGCAAAATTCATTTTGAAACAAAATTTAGATATTTTTAGCCAAAATAAGTTTTACAACCGTCTTATTAACCATTAGCTAATGCTAATGCCCAAACTTTGCTAGCGCCATGATATTTTAAAACCTTAGCGCATTCATTCAAAGTCGCGCCTGTTGTTACAACATCATCAATTAAAATAATCTGACGTCCTGCCAAATCATCTGCCTGCCAATCAAAACAACCTTTAACATTAATTTTCCGTTTTATTTTATTTAATTTTACTTGCGGTTTAGTATGTTTTTTTCTAATTAATTGATTAATGCTTAATTCCAGGTTAAAATTTTGCGCTATTAATCTAGCTATTAATTCTGCTTGATTAAAATCTCGCCAACGTTGGCGATAAGCAGACAAAGGCACTGGTATAATTAGATTATTTGAAAAATTAGTTAACAATGAATTTGTTAAACCAGCTTGTGAATGTATTTTTTTATTTTTATCAAGCAAATCATTTAAAAATAAAATTAAAATTTTAGCTAAATCTTGAGACAAATCTTTAACAAAATAATATTTAAAATTTTTAATTAATTTGTCAACAATTTCTTGGTTATAATAACTAGCAATAAGCACGCCATCTAATTTATAATTTGGAGCGCAGTGTGAACAAAATTTACCAAAAATTGTTTTTTGTTTACAAGCCAAACAAACTTGGAAGTGTCTTAATTTTATTGTATTAAAACAAGTTTGACACAGCCATTTTTCCTCACAATTACAATTCACGCACTCTATTGGAAAAATTAAGTCTAAAAAAAATGCCCAAATTTTAAAGGCATTTTTTAATAAACTATTTAAAATTTGATCTTTTTTATTCATAATGAACTTTATAAGCTTTTAACTTTACGGGTCTTTACTTCTTTTGCCAAGAAACACTATCAACTTTCCATGTCCCCTTTTTTTCATGAACAAATTTTATTATTGCATCCTGATAAAAAGCTGTTGCATTGGCTGTTGTTCCAGTTGCTTCTCTTCTTTGACTTTTAACTAAAATTTCTGCTTCGCCAGCTTTGTCGTCAAATCGTTGAACTTCAGTAGTAATAGCCTTGGTAGTAATACCATAATAAATAGCAGTTTGTTTATGATCAGCTTGAACTTGCTTGATATAATTATCAGCCCAAATTTGCATATCAGCGCTCATAAATATTTTTAAATCGCGCACATTGCCATAATCAGATTGGTTGGAATAACTGCCTAACCTTTCAATAAAAGACGTTGCAATTCTTTCTAAATCTTCTTGGCTAACTTTAGTTTTTTTAGACAATGGCGTTACTGGAGTTGTTGTAACTGATACAGGAGCAGTAATTGGCTGTTCATCTGTCACTATTTGTTGAGTTGAAGTAGGCGACTGTTCAGTTTGTACAACTTCTTGTTGCGAAAATTTATGAAAAAAAATAACATAAATTATGCCAATAACAAAAATTAACCCTGTAATAATAATTATCACCCCCACAATTTTTCTATTCATATATTTTTAAAATAAAAATTATCT
>JAHJAP010000073.1 GCA_018813805.1 Patescibacteria group bacterium | reverse complement strand
TTTCATTTTTACTTTAATGAGATTTATAATTAATTATTTTTATTATTTAAAAATTAAAACCCCTAGCTTCAATTTCTTGCCAATCGCCAATTGCTTCATCCCATTTAAAAACTTTTAATTTAAAACTTTTTTCAGTTTGACTATAAACGTATTCAATTTCAATTTGTGCGCCAATACGATTGGAATATTTTGTTTTTTTATCCAAAATTACTGGTTTAGAAATAAATTCCAACTTCATTTTTCCAAGAGGCCCTTTAAAAATAATATAATCAATATCCAAACCACCTGCCTCATCTAAGTGCTTTTGGCTATGTTCTTCAATTGAAAAATTATCTTTAATTTTTTCTACAATGTCTTGCCATCTTTCTTTTGTCATATAATTATTATAACATATTAATATAAAAAAAATAAAAAACATAACAAAAAACTTTCAAATTCCACCCTAAATCTTATCTTTTTTTCCCTAAATGTCTGTAGGCAATATCAGTTACAATTCTGCCACGAGGCGAGCGATCTAAAAATCCTAATTGCATTAAATATGGTTCATAAATTTCTTCAATAGTTGCTACGTCTTCACCAGTGGCAGCTGCTATAGTATTAAGACCAACTGGTCCTCCATTAAATTTATCAATAATCATTTCCATTATTTTCCTGTCAATCCAATCTAATCCCAAATCATCAACCTCCAATAAATCAAAAGCAGCTTGGCATAATACATTATCAACTCTGCCATCGCTTTTAACTTCGCAATAATCTCTAACTCTTTTCAATAATCTATTAGCTATTCGCGGAGTTCGACGAGAACGACTAGCTATTTCCCTCCCTGAGTCTTGATCTAAACTAATTTTCAAAATTTTAGCACTGCGATCAATAATTTTTTCAATATCTTCTGGCTCATAAAAATTCAAATGATAAGTCATGCCAAAACGATCGCGCAAAGGCGCTGTTAATAAACTAATTTTTGTAGTCGCGCCAATAATAGTAAATGGCGGTAAATCAATTCGCAATGTACGAGCTGATGGACCTTTTCCAATAATAATATCCAAGGCATAATCTTCCATCGCTGGATAAAGAGTCTCTTCTATAACTTTATTTAAACGGTGAATTTCATCAATAAATAAAATATCACCTTTATTCAAATTAGTTAAAATAGCCGCCAAGTCGCCAGCTTTTTCAATGGCTGGACCAGAGGTTATTCTAACATGAGAATTAAGTTCATTGGCAATAACATGGGCTAAAGTAGTTTTGCCTAAACCAGGTGAACCATACAACAAAACATGTTCAATTGGTTCGCCTCGTTTTTGAGCAGCAGTAAGAAAAATTTTCAAATTTTCTTTAATATTATTTTGACCAATAAATTCGTCTAATTTTTTCGGCCTTAAAGTCAATTCCAATGCCTTGTCTTCGGTGGTTTCTTTTCCTGCCACTATTCTTTGATTCAAATCATTTGACATATATAATTTAAGAGACAAAAATAGCTTGCGCTGGACAACCTTCAATAGCATCTTTAACGCAATCGCAATTTTTTTGACTAATTGCTTCAGATTTAGCTTCTTGATTAATTTTAAAAACTTTAGGACAAATAACTTCACAAGCGCCACACCCAATGCACAAATTTTTATCAACAATAATCATATTATTAATTTTAAATTTTCGCGACTCTTAAATTTAAATTAGGGATCTGTCGCCGAATACTCTTTCGAGTATAAAATTTTATATTAAATTTATGTCCAAGTAACACAGGCTACTTTATCATCAGATTCTTTAAATCTCATTAATCTAACTCCTTGTGTGTCTCTACTTGATTGATTAACCGCCTTAAAAGACAATCTAATAACTTGACCTTTTTCTGAAATAATAATCAAATCTTTTTCTTGCATAACTTCAAAATTAATTATAAAAGCATTAGTAAGTTTGCCAGTCTTAGTTGTTACTTTAACTGTTTTAATGCCTGAACCACCACGACTCTGAACTTTATATAAATTTAATGGAGTACGTTTACCAAAACCCTGCTCAGTTATAATTAAAACTTGATATTTTTTTATTTTTTCTTTATCATTTTTTATTATTCCCATCCCAACTACAATATCTTCTTTCTTTTTTAATCTAATACCGCGAACTCCTGAAGCGCTACGACCCATATCTCTAACATCAGTTTCTTTAAAACGAATAGCTTGGCCAGCAGCAGTAACTAATTGAATCTGATCATCACCTCTGGTTGGCTTTGTCCAAATAAGTTTATCATTATCTTTAATTTTAATAGCAATCAATCCTGAACGGCGCACATTAACAAAAGCTTCAATTTTTACTTTTTTTACCAAGCCTTGTTCAGTGGCAAAAAATAAATATTTATTTTTAACTATTTTATCTAAAGATAAAATTGAAGTTATTTTCTCCCCACCACCTAATTGCAAAAAATTAACAATAGGCGTGCCCTTAGTTGTTCTAACAGCCTGTGGCACTTCATATGCTTTAAGTTGAAAAACCCTACCGCGAGTTGTAAAAAATAAAATATCATTATGAGTCAAAGTAGTAAACATAAATTCAACCATATCCTCTTCTTTGGTTGTTAAACCAATAACACCCTTACCGCCACGACCCTGAACCTTGAAAGTATCTGGCGCAAGTCTTTTAATATACCCATCACGAGTCATTGTTACTATAGCTTCTTCATTAGGCACCAAATCTTCTACTGCAAAATCCTTAACTCCATGAGCCATAATTTTAGTTTTTCGTTGATCTCCATATTTATTATCTAAAAATTTAATCTCTTCTTTTACTATACTTCTAATTTTACTAACTGATTTTAATATTGCTTCCAAGTCTTTTATTATTTTTTTCTTTTCTTCAAGTTCATTTTCTATTTTTAATGTTTCTAAATTTACTAAAGTTGCCAATTTCATTTCTAAAATAGCAATTGCTTGTTGCTCTGTTAATTTAAATTTCTTTATTAAATTAATTTTAGCAATCTCTTTATCCCGCGAAGCCTTAATAATTTTAATAACAGCGTCAATATTTTTTAATGCGATAATTAAACCCTCTAAAATATGTGCTCGTTCTTTTGCTTTATTCAAATCAAATTGAGTGCGTTGTCTAATAATTTCTTGGCGGTGCTTAATATATTCTTCTAGTACCATTTTAAGTGTTAAAACTTTAGGCTGAATGCCGTCAACCAAGGCCAGCATATTAACATGAAAAATTTCTTGAAGCTGGGTTTGTTTGTATAAACTATTTAAAATTTTCTTAGGATAAGCATCTTTTTTTAAATCAACAACAACGCGCACCCCATCTTTATCTGATTCATCTCGCAAATCTTTTATACCTTCTAATTTTTTGTCTTTTACTAAATCAGCGATTTTTTCCACTAAATTAGCTTTATTAACCTGATAAGGAATTTCGCTAATAATAATTTGATAATTATTACTCGAAACTTCTTTAATTTCAGCTACGCCGCGCATAACAATTCCGCCTCTACCAGTGGCATAGGCTTGTAAAATATCTTTATTATTAAAAATAATTCCACCCGTAGGAAAATCAGGTCCTTTAACATACTGCATTAAATCTTCAACAGTAGCTTCTGGATTATCAATAAGGTGGGCAATAGCATTAATTAATTCTCTTAAATTATGCGGAGGAATGTTAGTAGCCATACCAACAGCAATGCCCATAGCGCCATTAAGCAAAAGATTTGGCAGTTTAGCTGGCAAAACACGTGGCTCTTTATGCGAACCATCAAAATTAGGCGCAAAACTAACAGTATTTTTTTCTAAATCAAATAATAATTCTTCGGAAATCGCTGACAATTTGGCTTCAGTATAACGCATAGCCGCAGCATTATCGCCGTCCATTGAACCAAAATTACCTTGACCTCGCACTAAAGGATAACGCATAGAAAAATCCTGCGCCATCCTAACCATAGAATCGTAAACAGCAGTATCGCCATGAGGATGATATTTACCTAAAACTTCACCAACAACCGTAGCTGATTTACGAAATCTACCTCCTGCTCTAAGTCCAACACTCCACATAGCGTAAAGAATTCGACGATGAACAGGCTTTAACCCATCTCTAACATCAGGCAAGGCGCGAGAAACAATAACGCTCATAGCATAATCAAGATAAGATTTGCGCATTTCGTCAACAATTGATTGCGGTTGGGTTATGCCATAAAGAGTTTTTTCTGTCTTAACTACTGTTTGATTAAGAATTGAATTTTCTTTATTTTTTACTTCCTGCTCTACAATTTCCTCTTCTATTTTAGTTTCTTTTTTAGCAAATTTTTCTTGATTTTCTGTTTTTACTTCTTTGATTTTACTATGTTTGTCTATTTTTTTTTCTAATTTAACTTTTTCTGATTTTTTATTCTCAGATTTTTTCTTGTATTTATTTGTTTCAATTTTTTTTAATAGTTTTTTTGCCATAATAACTTTTTTATAACAAAATAAAATTTAAATTTATTGTTTTGTTGTGCTTGTTGCTATGATAGCAGTCGTTTGTTCTAATAAAACATTTTTTTCTAAACGTTCTTTTAATAAATCTAAATTATTTTTTGCTTCTATTGACTCCTTTACAAACAGCAAAGAACTAGATGCTGGTTGTTGTAAGTTTTTTATTTCTCCCATATTTTTTTTCATTTCTATTGTAATACTGCTTAATTCTTTTTTTATTTCTGTCCAGTTAAATTCATTATCATTATTTTTTATAGAATTTATCTGAAAAATATTTTTAATATTTATTACCCAAACACTAACAATTAAAAGCATAAAAAATATAATTCCTGATACCATAAGCATTTTTTTATCTTGTTCAATTTTTTCATCTGATTTTTTTATAGACTGTTGTTGAATGCTCTTTTGATTATAAATTTTCATAATTTTTAAATCATTTTTGTATACTTAAAATTACCAACTCCATATCTTCTTGTGATAATTCTTTTTTATTAATCTTTAATTTTTCTTCATAAATAGGTTTAATGCCTAATTCTTTAATAAATTTATCTACATTATCAACGTCAATAGTAGATCCATCGGTTTTGTAATGCATGGGAATAACAATGCGCGGTTCAATTTGATTAACAACTTCTGTTGCTTTTTTTGCATCAATAGTAAAATGACCGCCAACAGGAATTAAAAGAATATCAGCTCCTTCAATTTTTTCTAACTGTTTAGCCTCCAACAAATGGCCCAAATCACCCAAATGAACAATATTAACACCTTCCATATTAATTTTATAAACAGTATTATTCCCACGCTCCTTTCCGTCAGAACTGTCATGAAAAGTATCAACGCCTTCAATAGAAA
The DNA here is from genome assembly GCA_018813805.1 of Patescibacteria group bacterium. Lineage (GTDB taxonomy): Bacteria > Patescibacteriota > Patescibacteriia > Patescibacteriales > GWC2-42-12 > JAHJAP01. The sequence goes on along the minus strand of JAHJAP010000073.1, from coordinate 256 downwards.
CACCTTTTATTTCATATTCGCCAGCGCTAGTAATAATAAAAGGCTTGCCACGAATAGCATCTGTATAATTATGATCAGCATGCTGATGGCTCACAGTTACTATATCTGCTTCACTATGCGGCACTTTTAAACCAACAATTTTATCAAAAGGATCTGTTATAACAGTTACTCCATCTGAGCTAATTTTATCTTGTATTTTAAAACACGAATGCCCTAAATAAGTAATATACATATAATTTTAAATAATTATTATTTA
>JAHJAP010000072.1 GCA_018813805.1 Patescibacteria group bacterium | reverse complement strand
ATTATAATTTAAAAATTATTTCATAGCTATTCTGTTATATTTTTCTCTTCTGTCATTAGAATGTAATTTAATTATTTGATCATTAATAACTACTCTTGTATCGTTGTTTTTCATGTTTTTTAATTTTTGAGGCAATATTTTTAATTGTAATGTTTTAAATCGTTGTTCTAAATAACAAAAAAATAAATCTATAAAATTATGATAAAATTTAAATAATAATTGGCCAGTTTGACAGCATTCGCTGGTGTTATTTAATTGCCAATTAGGTAAACGAGCATTAAGCCATTTATTTGCTTTGATAAGTTTTTGATAAGTTTCATCAGTATTATAAAGTAGGGTTAGGCAAGCTAGCCAATAAGTAAAATACCAATCATCTTGACCCATTCGTAGCTTTGATAAGTCTAGCGCGGACAAACTAATATAAAAACTTAAACAAATTTTATTTTTTTTATTATTAATTTGCGGTCGTAAGCCTAATAATTTAATAACGCAAATACAAAAAAATCTAGTAAGCCAAATTCGTTTATTTTCAGTAATAATAAAAAGATCAATGTCGCTATTATTTTTTAAATTACGCGCGCCAAGCAAATTACCAATTGTCACCATTTTTATCCAAGGAATAAATTTAAAAATTTTAGCAACAAATAGCGCTATTTTAAATTTTTTATCAGCAAAGCCATAGCGTTCAAGTCGTTCTTTAATGTTGTTTTCCCTGCCAGATAAAAAATAAAAATTGTTTTGCAAGCTAATATTAGCAACGCCAGCATTTAAGATATTGGATATTTCAACAAGTTCGCATTTTAAAGAAATAAATTGCCAAATTTCTTTTAAGGTCAGTGGATAATCAAATATATCAAAAAAAATTATTACTTTAGTAATTGCCGCACTAATTTTTATTGCCCTATTTTTTGTCATTAAATAATAAATTATTTGTTTTTATTTGTTGTTTTGTTTATTCTTCCATTTTTGGTTTGTCAATAATAAGCGCCTCAATTTTTGTTTCATTGCCAGCAATTTTTACTATATCTTTATCAATTTTTTTAAATTCTTTATAGGCATTATTATAATGATTAACAGAAGTAGACATGCTAACGCCTAATTTTTTCATAAAATCATCATAGCTTAAAATGTGGCGGCCAAGCATTTCTACGTGTTTTCTAATGTCTTTGGCGCTTTCTTCTATTTGCAAGGCGCGCAATCCTTGTAAAACTGTTTGCAAGTAAGCCAAAAAAGAAGTTGGTGAAACAATAATAACATGTCTTTCTTTAAAAGCATATTCAATTAAATCGCGAGTATTAACTTGCACTGCGCCGACCTTATTAATTAATAAATCATAATAAATTGCTTCTGAAGGAATAAACATAAAAGCAAAATCCATAGTTTTTTCAGCTGGTTTGATGTATTTTGAGGTTTCGTCAATACGGAATTTTAAGTCTTGCTTAAATTGTTTTTCTAATTTTTCTCGTTCTTTCGCATTATGGCAATTTAAAATTTTTTCATAATTTTCTAAACTGAATTTTGAATCTACTGGAATAATTTTTTCTTTAACAAATACTACCGCATCAACAATTGTATTGTCTTTAAAACTATATTGCATTTGGTATGAGTTTGGAGGTAAAACGTTTTTTAAGGTTTCTTCTAAAAAATATTCGCCCAAAACTCCGCGTTGTTTTGGGTTTTTTAAAATATCTTGCAGGCTTTGTAATTGAGAAGAAAAGTTAATTATTTGTTTATTTGTTTCGTCTAGTTTAGTTAATTTTTCAGTAACACTGGAAATTAAACGCGCTGATTGTCCAGTAATGTTTTGAATAATTTTAGTAGTTTGGCCAAATTGTTCTTGCGTAGAGCGATGGGTTTCTGATAATTTGTTATCCATAACTTGCCTTAACTCTCTATTTTGTTCAGTTAATTGGGTTAGCCGTTCCATCATAGTAGTGATTTTTTCTCCATCACCAGTGTTTTTATGTTTGGTTAATAAAAAAATTATTACAATTAAACCAGAAATTAAAATAATAAAAAATAAAATAAACAAAAAGTTTACCATAGAATATTTTATGAGCCTGTCGTTGAATACCGTATTCGGTATAAAATGTTAAATTTTTTACTCGCAAAGAGTATTCGGTGACAGACCCTTTATAAAATTTATAGTATTATTTTATCATTTTTTTTAAAAATTTTCAAGCGCATGACCTTGTCAGGGCGTTTATTTTGTTTTATAATGAATTGATTGTTTAGGGCTGTTTAAATTTTCTACTCGAAAAAGTATTCGGTGACAGACCCTAAAAAAGTATTCGGTGACAGACTTTCAAAAGAACATTCTAGATAGTCCCTATTTCTCATAACTTACTCATGTTTCACAACTATGTTTAATTTTATTAAAATCAAAGGCGCGCGCGTCCATAATTTAAAAAATATTAACTGTGAAATACCGCGCAATAAATTAGTTGTTGTAACAGGTTTATCAGGCT
>JAHJAP010000071.1 GCA_018813805.1 Patescibacteria group bacterium | reverse complement strand
TTATTAAAGATTATATTTAAATTTATTACACCTTTTTTTTGTTTTTGTTTTTTTATTGGCTATGCAGAGTTTAGCCTTTTATGTTAGTAGAAAATAAAATAATTTGCCCAAAATAACTTTTAGGAAAACTTTTTTAATTATTTTTTATTTTTTAAAGAGCTTTGTGGATTTCTATATTGTTAATATATCATAAAAAAATTCAAAAGTCAATAATTTTAGAGTAATTACAAGCTTGGCCAATATTAGAGATTTTTATAAATTTTTTAAAAATTACTTTTTATAATTTATAGACTTTAGTCCACGTGTATGTGGACTAAAGTCTATAAATTACCTATTTAATCCACTTTTTATCCACAGTTCATGTATTTTTCCTTAAATAATGGGTCTGTTGCCGAATACGACGTTCAACAACAGGCCATTAATAACTTTAGTCCACGTGTATGTGGACTAAAGTTATTATTTAAGTATTTCTATTTTAACATATTTTACTCCAAGTTGTTTAGCTTGTGCTTTTTCAAGCATCCAGATATCAACGTTATTAGCAAAACGAGAGTTCATTCTATCTCTAACAATAAAAATTTTATTACCAAATAATTCAGGTATTCTAATTTTAGTACCAAAGGATAAAAAATTAGCAGCTACAGTATCTTCTATTCCATGCCTACAAACATCAAAGCCGTTAGCTGTAATACAAGGAGAATTATCGGTTTGTCCGATTTCTGAGTTATAAGCTGTAACAACGTGATAACTGCTGTTTTTTACCTTTAAATCACTGTTTTTTGGTAATTGCTTAATAAAAATAGGCTCTTTTTTAATTACCTGCTGTTCTGCTATTGCTTGTTTAGTAGTATTTTCAGCTAAAATTAGCTGTTCTTGAATTAAATTATCATTTAAATTAATATCTTCTACTGCATAACTAGCCATAGCTGGCGTTGAAAACATTAAAAAATCAAAGAAAAAAATACATGTCAAAGCTATTACTAATTTTTTAGCTTGTTTTAGCGAAATAAATCGATTGTAGTTTTTTCTCAATGCTTCCATATTTAATAAAATAAGGCTTAAATTAACGCCTTGTAAATAAAAAACCCTATCAATTCTTTTTGATTATAGAAATAAGATAGGGATTTTCTTCTATAATAACCCTACCACATTAATTCATAAAAGTCAATAAAAATGAATGTTGGTTGCTTTAAGGAGTTACAAATAGACTTTAGTCCACATACACGTGGACTAAAGTCTTAAAAAAAACAAAAAAACGATTAAATCGTTTTTTTTACGGCCTACTACTCGCCCTATTTAGAAGAAGACTGGGCAGTGGACTAGGGTCTATCGCCGGATACTCTTTCGAGTATAAAATTTTATACCGAATTTGGTATTTGGCGACAGACCCGACTATGTGCTTTAGCCAATTTCATCAAGCTTACCAAAAATAAAAATGGTTATTGCGTAAGAACAAAGAATAATAATTAAACCAATTATAGCGCGTTGAATTGTGTCTTTTGCTTTATTAATTTTTTCTTCATCCCCTCCAGCAGTCATCCAAGTAAATCCCGCGTAAATAATTAAAATTAAAAAAACCACTCCTAAAAAAGACAAGACAGCTTTAATAACAGTGGCAATAATAGAATCAGGATCAGTTATGCCTGTATTATACCCTGCGCGCCCAGCAACTATATCTGTAGGCGCAACCTTTCAACATAGTAAGGGAGGAATCTGCCTGCATCATCCCGCGACAATCCAAAGGCAGTTTGAGTCAGGTCATTCGTCCCGAACGAAAAGAAGTCTGCATACGCTGCAATTTCATCCGAGGTTATCACAGCCCTCGGGAGTTCAATCATCGTGCCCACTGCATAATGGACTTTCCTCCTATACTCCCTCTGGACCTTCTCTGCAATATTTACCGTAAGTTCTCTCATCATCTGGAGTTCCTTGACGTGACCGACAAGCGGGATCATGATCTCCGGAATTACCCTAATTTTCTTCTTTGACAGTTCACATACGGCTTCCATTATGGCCTGCACCTGCATTTCGTAGATTTCGGGATAGGTGATACCAAGTCTGCAACCGCGGTGGCCAAGCATGGGATTAAACTCATGGAGGGCCTTATTCCTTGCCCTCAGCTTCTCGAACGGTACATCCATCGACGAGGCTAACACTTTCAATTCTTCATCACTATGGGGAAGAAATTCATGGAGCGGAGGGTCAAGGAGCC
>JAHJAP010000070.1 GCA_018813805.1 Patescibacteria group bacterium | reverse complement strand
CTGGTTAAAATATACAATAACAAGCAATTAATAAAAAGATTAGCTACTTACCAAAAATATGTTCAATAAAGAAAAACATCAGCTCATCATGGGTCAGATTCTTCGGGACATCTACTCGGATACGTCCATCTCTTCCCTTATCGGGTTCAAGGGCGGAACTTGCGCCTATTTTTTCTACGGTCTGACAAGATTCTCGGTAGATTTAGATTTTGATTTGTTTTCTAGCGATGAGGCGACACAAAAGCTGGTGTATGAAAAAATCAGCGGCATGCTCGGAAAATACGGTGAGGTAAAAGATCATTATATCAAGCGAAATACCATTTTCTTTTTGCTCTCTTATGGCGCCGCAGATCATAATGTAAAAGTTGAGGTGAATGTCAGAATTCTCATGCCGGATATAAGAGAGCATTATGAAATGAAAGAATATTTGGGAATCTCTTTGCTGGCGGCCAAGAAAGATTATCTTTTTGTCAGCAAACTCGTGGCTCTCACTGACCGCAGATTGTTAGCCATGCGCGATATTTATGATATTTGGTTTTTTGCTAAAAATAGTTGGGACATCAACGTCGAGGTGCTTAAGGCCCGAACCGGTAAAACCATCAGGGAACATATTGCCGATTGTATTCCGATTGTCGAAGCAGTGAAGGACAACGAAATTCTGAGAGGGTTGGCCGAGTTCTTACCGGGCGAAAAAGAAAAAGCGTGGGTTAAGACCCATTTGCGGAAAGAAACAGCTTTTTTGCTCAAAAATTATATGTCAGTATTAAAATAAAATATATTTATGTTAGATATTAATTTTATACGAAATAATGTTGATTTAGTGAAAGAAGGCGCGCGGAAAAAACGTGTTGATATTGATATAGATTATTTTTTGAAAGTTGATCGGCAAAAAAGAGAAATTCAAGATCGACTTGATAGAAAACGAGCTGAACAAAATCAAATAACAAAAAAAATTTCAACAGCTAAAAAAAATGAACGAGAAACATTAATTTCATCAGTTGCTGAAATAAAAAATGAAATACAGAAATTTGAAAATGATTTGCATCCTGTTATCCAAGAGTGGCAAAAACTTTTAATGAATATTCCCAATCCACCTTGTTCAGAAATGCCAGAAGGCAAAAGCGATGCTGACAATGTTGTTGTTCATAAATGGAGCAAGCCAACAGAATTTAGTTTTAAGCCACTGGACCATATTGCCCTTTGTAAAAAATTAGAATTGTTTGACATTGAAAGAGCCGCAAAAGTTAGTGGAAGCCGTTTTTATTATCTTAAAGGTGATTTAGTTCTTCTTCAGTTTGCTATTATTCATTTTACTTTTGATAATTTAACAGACGAAAAAGTAATTAAAAATATCATAGATAAAAATAAACTTAATGTTGATGCAAAACCTTTTGTGCCAATGCTTCCGCCAGTAATAATTCGCAATGAAGTTCAATATAGCATTCATCGTGTTTTTGGTGATCAAACATTTTCATTGCAAGGAATAGATAAAAATTTAGTTGCGAGCGCAGAACATACAATGGCCCCATATTATATGGATGAGACGTTGGACGAGTCAGTTTTACCTATTCGTTACCTTGGATATTCCACGGCTTTTCGCCAAGAAGCAGGAACTTATGGGAAAGATATGGGTGGAATTTTTCGCAATAAACATTTTGATAAAATTGAAATGGAAACTTTTTCAACTGCTGAAACTGGAATTGAAGAACAAAAGTTGATGGTTGCAATACAAGAATATTTAGTACAACAATTAAATATTCCATATCAACTTGTTCATGTTTGCACTGGCGACACCGGCAAACCTGATTATGACCAATACGATATTGAATGTTGGATGCCAGGGCAAAACAAATATCGTGAAACTCATACTAGTGATTATATGACTGATTATCAAACGCGAGGAATAAGAAGTTTTTATAAAACAAAAGACGGTAAGCGTAAATTATTACACACTAATGATGCAACAGCTTTTGCTTTTTGTAGAATTTTGATTGCTATTCTTGAAAATTATCAACAAGCAGATGGAACAATTAAAATTCCCGAAGTATTAAGGCCATATATGAAAAACAAGGAATTTATTGGCGCATAGAATAAATTTATCATCTTATATTACTATATTGATAAGTTTTTTTGGAACAAAAATAGTTTTTTTAATTTCTTTGTTTGTAATATATGTTTTTATCTTTTCGCTTTTCATGGCGATTTTTTTTGCATCTTTTTCTAATATATCTGCATTAACTATTACAATATCTCGCACCTTGCCATTAATCTGAATAACTAAATTGATTTTATCATCTTTAATTAACTCAACATTATATTTTGGCCAAGTTGATAAAAATATACTTTTTTTATGACCAAGTTTTTCCCAAATTTCTTCCGTAATATGAGGAGCAAACGGTGATAAAATTTTTAACAAGGATTCGTAGTTTGCAATTGTTGTACCATTTTTTTCAGCTTTATTTATAAAAATCATCATTGTGCTAATTGCTGTATTAAATTTAAATTGTTCAATATCTTCTGTAACTCCTTTTATTGTTTTATGCATTAAGATTTCAGTACTTTTTTCTTCTGTTTTAATTAAATTTTTTTGAAGTTTCCAAATTCGGTCTAAAAATCTTCTTGTTCCTTTTATTCCATCCACGCTCCATGAAATTGCTTGCATAAAAGGTCCCATAAACATTTCATAAAGCCTTGTTGAATCAGCGCCAAATTGATTAATAACATCATCTGGATTAATAACATTATTCCAGCGTTTACTCATTTTTTGGCCATCTTTTGCAAGTATAAGCCCAACATACATAAATTTTTTAAATGGCTCTATTGTTGAGACAACGCTAATATCATAAAGAAATTTGTGCCAAAATCTAGCATATAGCAAATGTCTAGTGGCATGTTCTGCTCCCCCAATATATAAATCTACTGGCATCCATTTTTTTTCTAATTTTTTATCAATTAAAGATTTATTATTTTTCGAATCAATATAACGCAAATAATACCAACTAGATCCTGCCCATTGTGGCATTGTGTTTGTTTCTCTTTTGGCTGGTTTGTTGCACTTTGGACATTTTGTATTTACCCAATCATGAATTGTTGCCAAAGGCCCTTCTCCTGTTCCAGTTGGTTCATAATGTTTTATTTCAGGTAATTTTACGGGTAATTGATTTTCTGGAACAGCTACTGCTTCACATTTTTCACAATGAATAATTGGAATTGGTTCACCCCAATATCTTTGCCTAGAAAAAACCCAATCGCGCATTTTGTAATTTATTTTTCTTTTTCCAATGCCTTTTTTTTCTAGCCATTCAGTTATTTTATCACGAGCTTGTTCAGAAGAAAAATGTGAATATAATTTAGAATTAAATAACATTCCATCTTTTGTATAACAATAATCATGTTTCCACCACCAATGTTTTTTATCAATTAATTCTTGCTTCCAGTCAACAAGATTCTCGCTATCACAAGGATTTTCCATTAAAATAACATGTTTGATAGGTAAATTATATTTTTTTGCAAATTCAAAATCTCTTTCATCATGGCTAGGTACTGCCATAATTGCTCCAGTTCCATAAAATCCCAAAACATAATCAGCAACAAACAATGGAATTTCTTTTTCTGTAAATGGGTTAATTGCTTTTATGCCTTTAAGTTCAATTCCTGTTTTTTCTTTTTGCAATTCAGTTCTTTCAAATTCAGTCTTTTTTTGAGCTTGAATTAAATATTTTTCAACTTCAGAATAATTTTTAATTCCTTTTTTAATTTTTTCAATAATAGGATGCTCAGGCGCTATTACTGCATAAGTCATCCCATAAACCGTGTCAATTCTTGTTGTATATACTTCTATTTTTTCTAAACTATTTTTTATTTTTATTTCAAATTGAACTCCTTCACTTTTGCCAATCCAATTTTTTTGTTGTTCTATAATTGAATTTTCCCAATTTAATTCTTTTAAATTTAAATCATAAAGCAAGCGATCAGCATAATTTGTCATTTTTAAAACCCATTGGCGCATTTTTTTTTGTATAACCTGAGTTTTGCAACGCTCGCAAAGACCTTTTTCAAGATCCTCATTTGCTAGAACTGTTTTACAATTCGGACACCAATTTACAGGCTCATTTGATTCATATGCCAAACCTTTTTCAAACATTTTTAAAAATATCCATTGAGTCCATTTATAATATTCAGGATCAGTTGTGTTTATTTCTTTATCCCAGTCATATGTAAATCCAAATTTTTTTAATTGTTTTTTAAAAGTAATAATATTTTTTTCAACTGCGATTTTTGGATGAATTTTATTTTTAATAGCATAATTTTCAGCTGGCAAACCAAAAGCATCCCAGCCAATTGGATGCAAAACACTAAATCCTTGAAGTAATTTATATCTTGATATAATATCAGTTGCAATATATCCCCTTGGATGACCAACATGAAGGCCAGCCCCTGAGGGATATGGAAACATATCTAAGACATAAAATTTTTTATCTTTGTTATAGTTTTTATAAATACCCAACTCAAGCCATTTTTTTTGCCATTTAGCTTCTATTTTATTTGGATCATAACTTTTCATAAATTTCTTTGTTTTATGGGTCTGTTGTCAAATATGACACTTAGTAATAGGTTATTGTTATACTTTATCTTATTTTAACTTTATTTTCAAGATTCAGTCTTTTTTAAAAATAAGCTAAAACTGATTTTAAATAATTTTAAATAACTTAACTTTTATTTTAATTTGGTATATAATAAAGGCATAATTTGTTTTTTTTAAGTTATATAATT
>JAHJAP010000069.1 GCA_018813805.1 Patescibacteria group bacterium | reverse complement strand
TATATTATATAAATTTTTTGCTTAGAATAACCACAAAATGCTTTTCATGAAAAATTATCTTAAATAACCCCAAGTATGAAGACGATCGCTGTCAATTGCCCATCTAGAACCAATATCTGTTCTATAAATCATATTAAGAATAATAATATTTTTTACTCTATTATAAACTAACCGCCTAGCATCTTCTACGGTAGTGCCATCACCAGTAATCACCAATAAACATCCTGAAGCACCAGCAACGCGCCAAATGCCTTTATCGTTTTTAACATCTTCAATATGCACCCCATCTAAATTATTATGATTTTTAAAAGAAATTGCTAAATCATGATACAATTTAACAATTTCCGAATCGTTATCTTTTGAAAAATATGATTCTACTAAAATTCTAACGCCGATTTGAAAACCTTTTTTAGTTTTTAATTCAAAATTTTCGCCTTTAGCCATTTTGTACAACCACTCTCCTGTCGGAGTAAGAATACCTTCTAATTGAATTGGAATTGTAGGGTAACCAAATCTAGTTGTGAATTCCAAGGGATAAACCCCTTTACCATTAACAATACAATTAATATCAACATAACCAATATAGCCTGATTGCTGTAATGCAGGCAACATTTTTTCTACTGTTACTTTAAATAAATTATTAGGCGAACTCCAATACATTAATGTTCCCATTTCTCCTGCAAATGGTCCAATATTACCAGGATAAATTCTTTTATGCTCAAAATTTACATTGATCGGATAAATAAAATCATGACCATTAAAAAAAGCTCCTACACCTATTTCTACGCCTGTAATATATTTTTGAAGTAAAAATAAAGGCGCTTTTTTCTTCCAAACATCCTTGTTCTGTTCTAAAATCTCAAGTAAATCCCTTCCATCTTCTTCTTGACTTAAAAATAATAATCCCTTGCTGTTAGAAGATACGTTGCCGCTAGGCTTAAAAACATAACGGCTGGGATTAGTTTTAATAAATTCAATAGCGTCTTCATAATTATTAAATTGCCAACTTGGTAAAACATTAATCCCGTTTTTTTTCATTTCAGACTGGCCAAATTCTCGATCTATTTCTAATTCATCAGTATAAATACTGCCACCAATAACTAACTTTCCTTGTTTTCGTAATTTTTCAGCTATTGAGCCAAAGCCAACATCATCAAATATTATAACATCAGCCCAGTCTTTATAATCTTCCCAAGAACTAACTTTTTCTACAAAACCATCATAAACATCAACATCGCTTTTAGCCTCAATATATACTTTTACTTCATGGCCCTCCTTAACTAAACTCCATGCCAAATCTCCGCTTAAACTTTCAAAAGAAATAAATAAAAATTTTTTTAATTCAAAAATTTTTTGTGTTGTTCTATTTTTTTGTATTATATTATTCATATCACTATTTTTATGGGCTTATTAGAAATGCTCTTTTGAGGGTCTGTCGCCAAATACTCTTTCGAGTATAAATTTACCAAAATTAAAAATTTAGGTCAAATATTGCATTCCCAACAAACTATTTATTTAATAAACTTAATTAATTTTTTTATTTTTGCTGATAGCGTTTAATTGCCATAGTAATTATTTCCTCAAGTAAATCCCCATATTCCATACGTATCAATTTTGCGACTTTAAAAAGACAATTGTTGTGATGAATTAGTGAAGGGCTTGGATTAATTTCTAAAACATAAGGATTGTCATTTTTATCCACTCTAATTTTAATACTAGCATAGTCTTGACAATCAAAAATATTGTAAGTATCTAAAGCTATTTCCGTAATTAAAGTTTCTAATTTTTTATTAATATTTTTTGCTGGTTGTTGTATAATAATATTATTTGCATATTCTTTTTGATAAGTATAAATATGCCATTGTTTATCAGGCATATTTTTAAAAATTGAACGTGATAATGGCAAAACCCTAAGATCACCTTCTTCTTCACTCCCAAGAATTGAAACATTATATTCATCACCATCTATATATTCCTCAACTAAGGCAGGGCTGTTTAAATCAATAATTACTTTTTTCAATTGTTTTTTTAATTCATATTGATCTGTTACAACAGATTTATTATCAATGCCAAATGAGTTATCAATATTAGCTGGCTTAACAATTAATGGAAATTCTAAATCTTTATTTATTTCATCATCAATTGCGTAGGCATAATCCCATTTTGCAATAGGTATATTATGAAAAGTTAATAATTTTTTTACTCTAATCTTATCCATGCATAAACTTAAAATTAATGAATTTGGACCAATATATGGAATTTGAAGCATATCTAATAAAGCAATCGCGCATGGTTTTAATAAACTTGAATTATTAATTTTCTCACAAACATTAAAAACCAAATCAACATTACTTGATTTAAGTTCATTAAAAGCTTTTTCTATATTATTAAAATTAAAAAAACTAACGCAATATTTTCTTTCTTTTAATGCTTTAATAATATTTTTACTGATTTCAAATGAACTCCTTGCCAATAAAATATCTTCATTTTCATTAGCATTTCCAACAATACCAATATGCAAACTTCTTTGATCTTCTCTTTTTATTTTTTTAACTTTTTCCATCTTAGCTGCCTTAACTATTATTTCAGTGTTAAGTGAAGCATAGGAAAAACTATTTTTTCTTAATGTTTTTCCAATTAAAGAATCTTGAGTAAATTTTGCAACTTCATATTTTATATATTTTAAAGCTTCTTTTAATTTATCTCGCGCATCAGGAAGACTATGACCTGATACTGTAATCCAGCCTAAATATTCATAACCTTCAGGCGGAACTAAAATAGGATCCCCAACTTTTTTAAAAAAATGTAATTGTTCAAGATAATCTTTTTTATGTATTTCTTCATTTATATCTAATTGAGATAAAACACCTGAATTATCAGATAAAAAATCCATTCCTGTTATATACTTACACGGCATTTCTAGTTTTTTTATTTGTGGTATATATATACCTAAAGCAATTTTAACAGCGCTTTCGATTAAATCAACATTCCAAGCGCCTTTAATAAAAGAATAAACTTCATCCCCTCCCATTCTTAAATTAATTTCTATTGGCACAGGACCATTTTTCGTTGATTTAGCTTCAAACTGAATTACGCCATTTTGCACTCCAAGCTTTTCTAAATTAACTTCTGCCATTTCAATCAAATCTTGTTGATTTTTATTTGACAAACTAGATGGAATTGAAAAACCTGTTTCAATAAAAAACGGCTCATTGGTTTGATAATTATCAGTAATTGAATAAAATTTAATTTTACCATTTTGCAAAACAATATCAATATCAACTTCATCTCCAGCAATATATTCTTCAACAAAAATATCCATCCCTTCAACTAATGAACTTTCTGTATTAATTGAAATATTTTTTTTAATATACTTATAAGTATCAATTAATTGCTCTTTGTCATCTGCTTTAACAACATAAGCGCTACTAGAACCAAAGGCTGGTTTTATTACAACCGGAAATTTAAATGTTTCAGGCAATTTTTGTATATCTTCAATTGATTTTAATAAAATATGCTCTGGCGCTGGCAAGTTGTTCTCTTGGCAAAATTCTCTATACAAAAATTTATTTCTAATTTTCTTGGCAACATTAAAATCAACACCAATAAAATTAAATTTATTTATAATTTTCGCTGTTAACAAAACATCGTCTTCCCAAAATGTTAATACCCCATCAATTTTTACTTGAGGAATATTGGAAATAAATTCCCTTATTGCTTGAATCGCCTCAGCAATGTTAGTATTGTCAGCTAAAATCCAATGATCAACATAAGGACAGGCCCAATTTTTTTCTTTATTTAAACAAACAACAACCAAACCGAACTTTTTTATCTTTTGCAAAATAAATTTTTTCTTAATTGATCCTGTATTAACTAAAAGAATTGTTTTACCACTTAACTGATTATCTATCATAAACAATGAATTATAAATTATAAATAAAATTTCAAATTGTTGATCAAGCACTAAATTCCTCGCGCCTCGCCTTGATCTGATGTTTCTGCCTTGCTCCAGGACAAACGTCGTTTAATTGAAGCCCAAAAGTCAAATAATTCTTCGCTTTGCAAAAATAAACAAATTAATAAATAAACAAAAAAACCAATTAATCCAGCTATTGCACCTTGAGTTAAAACTCCCCAAAATTTAGTCATATCAATATATTGCCAAATAATCAATTTCATTCCTTGAATAACAGCGCCGCAAGCCATTGCTGCGGCAAAAAATTTAATAGTAGAAAATAAAATTCTTAATTCATCTAATGAGCCAATTTTATAATGCAGTATCAACCAAAGCATTATTAAATTAAGAATATTAGACAAAGAAAAAGCCAACGCCAAACCAGCTATACCTAACAAGTCAGACAACCATAATGACAATAAAATATTAACCATTGATGTAATTAAACCAACAATAAACGGCGTTTTAGAATCATGCCGAGCATAAAAAACTCTAACTAACAAAGGAATTAATGACTGAGCAAAAAGAGATAGTGAAAAAAAGCCCAAAGTATCAATTGTTAAAATAGTATCTTGCCAATTAAACTGCCCTGTACCCAAAATAACGCGAATAATTTGGGCTCGCAAAGTAATTAAAAGTATTGTTGCCGGTATAATAAAAAATAAAATTTGACGTGTTACTAAAGAAATATTTTTAACTAAACTTTTTTTATCAAAAGCCGTTGTTGACAGGGTTGGAAAAGCAGCAATGGCAAAAGAAATGCCAAATATACTAATTGGAAAAAATTGCAAATTATTAGCAAAATTAAAAATTGTCAATGACCCACTAGAAAGAGTTGAAGCAATAATAGTTATTACTACTAAATTAATCTGTGAAATAGCCAAGCTCATTGTTCTTGGCGCCATTATCGCGCCAATTTGTCTAACATTTTTATTTTTAAAATCAAATTTGAAAGAATATTTAAATCCTAATTTTATAACGGCTGGTAATTGAACTAAAAAATGAGCAAAAGCACCCAATACAACGCCCCATGCCAAACCATAAATTCCCCAAATCGGTACTAAATATAAAGCTCCGATAATTATGCCAATATTATAAAAAATCGGGGATAATGAATAAACAAAAAATCTTTTAAACGATTGCAAAATACCACCAAGTACAGCGGAAATCCCTAAAAAAATCGGAGACAAAAACATAATTCTAGATAAATTAATAGTTAAATCCATTTTTTCTAAATTAAAGCCCGGAGTAATTAATTTTATAATTAATGGCGCAAAAATTACTCCTAATCCGCATAAAATTAATAAACCTAAACCTAAAATATTTAAAACATTACTAGCTAATTCCCAAGCTTCTTTGTGATCATTATTAAATAAAGAACGAATTCTCTCTAATGGACGTTTAATTAAATTAGTAAAAATTGGAATAAAACCAACTGATAAAGCTCCTAATATTAATAAATTAAAAATTAAATCAGGAATACGAAAAGCAGCATAATAAATATCCAGGGTATCGCCAGCGCCAAATTGTCCAGCCAAAATTCTATCACGAAAAATTCCTAAAAAACGACTAAGCAAAGAAGACGTTCCTATTAATAACGCTGCCGCAGTAATGCTATTTATTTCTCCATTAAATAAACGTTTTATCATAAAAAAAACATGAATGATGAATGATGTATAAATGAATTACGAATCATGCTAAATTAAACTATATCCTGTCATTTCCTCTTGTTTATTTATATCCATAGCTTTAAGTATAGTCGGAGCAACATCTGATAAAATACCTTGTGGATGAATAAGACTTAAATCATTCCCTGGCACAACTTGCTTGATTAAATTTTTACCTTCATATTGTTTACCAACCACAATAAAAGGCACTGGATTATTAGAATGCTCTTTGTCTATTGCATTTGTTCGCATATTAAACATACTTTCGGCATTTCCATGATCAGCAGTAATAAAAATCAAACCATTTTTAGAAAGAACTAATTTAACTATTTTATCAACACACTTATCAAGAAATTCTATTGCTTGAATAGTTGCTTTTAAATTACCAGTGTGACCAATCATATCAGCATTAGCAAAATTTACTAAAATAAAATCATACTTTTCACTATTAATTTCTTCAATAAGTCTATTAGTTATTTCAAGCGCTGACATTTCAGGCTTTACTTCGTAATTAGCTACTCTTGGCGAAGGTATTAAAATATGATCTTCATTTAAAGATTTAGTTTCTTTCCCACCGTTAAAAAAATAAGTAACATGAGCATATTTTTCCGTTTCAGCTATTCTTAATTGAGTAAAACCAGCTCGCGCTATAGTTTCACCTAATGTGAATTCATTTATTTCTGGTTCAAAAACAATTTGTACAGGCAAAGCCTTTTCATACTCAGTAAAACAAACAAAAAATAAATTTTTTAAAAAATTTTCTCGCTTAAATTTATTCAAGCCAGGCAAAACAAAAGCTTTTGTAATTTGCCGAGCGCGATCAGGACGAAAATTAAAAAAAATAACAGCATCATTATCCTCTATTAATCCTTCTGGTTGTTTATTTTCACAAATAATTGTTGGAGAAAATTCTTCATCAAAAATTTTCTTCTCATAACTTTCTGCAATAGCAGCAACAACTGATTGATTTTTATTTCCCTTTCCCAAAACCATTGCTTCATAAGCTTTTTTTGTTCTATCCCAATGATTATCTCTATCCATAGCATAAAAACGACCAACTAAAGTAACAATTTTACCCAATTTATTATTTACTAAACTTTGCTCAACTTGTTTTATAAAATCAATTCCACTATTATATGGCGCATCTCGTCCATCTAAAATAACATGAATATAAAGTTGTTTAACTTCATGCATTTTAGCTAAAACTAACAAAGCTTCTAAATGATCAATTGAAGAATGTACTCCACCATTAGAAACTAGGCCAAATAAATGCAGTTTTGTTTTATTCTTTTTAATATGAGAAATAGCTGCTAATAGTTTTGTATTTTGATAAAAACTATCATCACTAATAGTTTTATTAATTTTAGATAAAGTTTGATAAAAAATTTTACCTAAACCCAAGTTTAAATGTCCAACTTCGCTATTGCCAGGCTCGCCCCAAGGCAATCCAACGGCTTCGCCAGAAGCTTTAATTGTCATTGCAGGATATTGAGCAATATAATTATTAATATTAGGAATATTTGCCTGAGTAATAGCATTACCACTGTATGGCTGGGCCACCCCCCAACCATCTAACACCATTAAAACTACTGGCTTAGGACGAATATTTTGTTTTTTAGACATAATATAAAAATAATTTCTAAATTATAATTTAGAAATTTTGCATTTAAAACTATTATTTTATTAAACTTTTTCCTCTCATTTCTTTTGGCTGTTTTAAACTAAGTAATTCTAAAATAGTTGGCGCAATATCTGCTAAAATTCCGTTTGATCTAAGTTTAATTTTATTTTTTAATTGTTTATTAACAATAATAAAAGGTACTTGATTAACAGAATGTTCAGTATTAATCTCTCCGGTTTTTGGATTAATCATTTCTTCAATATTACCATGATCAGCAGTAATTAAAACTGTTCCATTAACCTTGAGATAAGCCCGAACTATTTGATCTAAATATTTATCAACCTGATGACAACAATTAATCCCAGCTGATAAATCCCCGGTATGGCCAATCATATCTGGAGCTGCAAAATTAAGCAATGTAAAATCATATTGCCAGTTATTTTGATTTTTATCTTTCTTTCCAATTAAATTCATAATTATTTGCTTTGTTAATTTATCAGAACTCATAATCGGAGTTTTTTTATATGATCCAACATCAGGAGATGGCAAAACCATTCTTACTTCATCATCAACGGCATTACTATAACCTCCATTAAAAAAATATGTAACATGGGCATATTTTTCAGTTTCAGCTAAATAAAGCTGTTTTAATTTTTTAAGAATCATTGGCAAGGTTTTTTTAATATCAGAGCTAGGATAAGCAGTTAGAATGCTACCTAAATCTGGACCAAAATCAGTCATAGCAACAAAGCATACATTTTTTAAAAATTTTTTTCTATTAAAACAAATTTTATTTAATTCACAAAATTCTCTTTGTACAAATATTTTGGTTAATTGTCTGGCGCGATCTGACCTTAAATTAAAAAATATAATACCATCATTATCGCTAATTCGCGGTGTTATTTTGCCATTCTTACAAATAATATAAGGTTCAATAAATTCATCACTTCTTTTACAATTATAATTTTCTGTAATTGCTGCTTCAACGCTGTTTGCCTGTTTACCTATTCCATTAACTAGGGCTTCATAAGCTTTTTCAGTTCTTTCCCATTTCTTTTTTCTATCCATGGCATAGAATCTGCCCATTACAGTGGCTATACATTCATTATTTTTTAAAATCTTTTTTATTTCTTGAATTAATTTTAAAGAAGAATATTTTGGGGAATCGCGACCATCAGTAAATAAATGTAAATAAACTTCTTTAACTTGATATTTTTCAATTAAAGTTAACAAAGCCAAAAGATGTTTTGGGTCGCTATGCGCGCTCGCACAATTGGAAATCAAGCCCATTAAGTGAAGTTTGCTTTTATTGTTTTTAATATGTTTTATAACTTCAATAAAAGCTGGGTTTTTAAAAAAAGTTCCATCATTAATACTATTATTAATTATAACAGAGTCTTGTTTAATTATTCTGCCAGCGCCGATATTCATATGCCCAGCCTCGCTATTGCCTGGTTGCTCAGATGACAATCCAACATGCTTGCCATGAGCAAAAAGCGCAGTTGAAGGAAATTTTTTTGTTAACCCATTTATTGTTGGTGTTTTTGCTAAAGTTGTCGCATTGCCAAGACCGGGTTTTGTAATACCCCAGCCATCAAGAATTATAAGAATCATTGGAAGAATACTTTTTTTATTTTCTATTTTAATCATAAAAACAATTTCAAATTATTTTCAATTTCCATAAGCCTGTTATATTTTGTTATTCTTTCTCCTCGTGACAATGAGCCAGCTTTAATATAATCAGCATTAACAGCTACTGCTAAATCAGCAATAAAATCATCAACAGTTTCGCCTGAACGATGAGAAACTATAATTTTATAATTATGCTTTTGCGCTAATTTTACACAATTAATTGTTTCAGTTAAAGTGCCTACTTGATTTGGCTTAATTATAATAGCATTAGCAACTTTTTCTTTTAATCCTTGTCGCAAACGCTGTTCGTTGGTAACAAATAAATCATCGCCAACTACAAGCAATTCTTTGCCTAATTCTTTTGTTAATTCATGCCAGCCCTGCCAATCATCTTCAGCTAAACCATCTTCTAAATAAATAATTGGATATTTTCTCAACCATTCATAATAAAGACCTATTAAAGTTGTATTAGTAAAATAAGCTCTATCTAATTTAAAAATATATTTTTTTGTTTGCTGATCATAAAGACCTGATGAACCAACATCAATTCCTAAACCAAAATCTTTTCCAGCAGTATAACCAGCTCGAATACCTGCTGCCATAATTAATTCAATTGCTTGAATGCTAGAAACAATATCTGGCGCATAACCGCCTTCATTGCCAACGTCAGTGTCAAAACCAGCTTGCTTTAATACCTTGCCTAATTCATGAAAAATTTCTGCTCCCATTCTAACTTTTTCACAAAAACTTTTATTTTCTTTTTTTTCTAAATGCTGATAAGGTATAATCATAAATTCTTGAAAATCCAAATTAGTATCAGCATGCTTGCCGCCATTAAAAACATTAAAACAAGGAGTTGGAAGTTTGTAATTCGTAACTTGCAACTCATAACTTTTATTTATATATTCATACAATTCTTGTTTGGTAACCAATGCACCAGCGCGCGCGCAAGCCAAAGAAACTGACAAAATAGCATTAGCTCCTAATTTGCTTTTATTTTCTGTTCCATCTAATTTTATCATTAAATTGTCTATATATTCTTGTTTAGTTGCATCTATTCCTATTAGTTTTGGCACAATTTTACTTTCAATATTTTTAATAGCTTTTAACACGCCAAAGCCGCCATATCTTTGATCATTGTCACGCAATTCGGTTGCTTCATGCGCGCCAGTTGAAGCGCCAGAAGGTGTACTAGCCTTGACTTCCATATTATTATTTAAAATAATCTTTGTTTCAATTGTTGGATTTCCCCGTGAATCTAAAATTTCACGAGCAATAATATTTTTAATTTTTGACATACATATAAATATTTTATTTTATCTCCCGCTTGTATTCCTGCGTTATGTCTTTCATTTGCCAACCTTGCTGCTCTTATATGGATTTGGTTAGCGTATT
>JAHJAP010000068.1 GCA_018813805.1 Patescibacteria group bacterium | reverse complement strand
GTTAAATTAGAACAAGCAGACATAAGAGATTGGGAATTAAAAGAAGAAGATTTAGTTGGAGTTAAAAAGTTGGGAGATAAATCAGATGACTAATTTAAAAAATAATTTCTAAAAAATTTCTAAATTAATTTATGAAGTCTTTTTCACACCAACAGATCCTCGAGGGTTCTCGCGCTATCGCCTTAACTATTAAAAATATTGCTCCAGCAGTTATTTCAGCATATCCTATTACTCCACAAACTCATATTGTGGAAGATTTGGCAAAATTTAAAGCCGATGATCAGGCTAATTATGAATATGTCCGCGCTGAAAGCGAATTTGCCGCAGCGTCTATTATTGTAGGAGCTAGCGCCACAGGTGTTCGTGTTTATAGCGCCACTAGCTCGCAAGGGCTTCTTTTAATGACTGAGGTGATTTATAATATTGCTGGCATGCGCTTACCAATTGTAATGACTTGCGCCAATAGAGCTGTTTCAGCGCCAATCAATATCTGGTGCGATCAGCAAGATGTAATGACAATTCGCGATGCTGGTTGGATTTTATTATTTGCAGAAAATCATCAAGAAGCTGTTAATCAACATGTTGTTGCTTTTAAAATTGCCGAACAGCTTAAATTGCCAGTTATGGTAAATGTTGATGGTTTTATTTTAACTCATACTTATGAACCAGTTATTATTCCTGATAGTAATATTATTAAAAAATATTTGCCTGATTATAAGCCAACAATAGGGCAATATTTAGATCCAAAAAATCCAGCAACACTGGGTCTTTTGGCAACACCAGCACACTACATGAAAATTAGACAAAAATTGCATAATGATTTAATGGCCAGTCTTAAAACAATTGATCAAGAATATAAAAATTTTCAAAAAATATTTCATAATAAATTAAAAATTAAAAAATCTATTGATAATGGCTTAATTGATAATGGCTTAATTGAATACACAGGACCTAATAATCCTGACATAATACTTGTAGCAATGGGCTCTGTTGTTGGCACAATTAAAGATGTTGTTAATAACCTTGTCTCTGACAATAAACGCAAAGACAATGCCCCTCCTGACAAGGTAAGGCAAGAAAGGATTGGAATTTTGAAAATCAAATGCTTCCGACCATTTCCAGCTGAACAAATTTTAAAAATATTAAAATCTGCCAAGCATATTGCTGTCTTAGACAAATCCATTTCATTAGGGCATATTGGTTGTTTAGCTTCTGACATAAAAGCTGTTTGCCAAGATAAAATTCAAACCAAAATCCAAAATTTTATTATAGGTTTAGGAGGACGAGACGTAACTGGGAATATGATTAAGAAAATAATTAGAGAAGTTAAAAAAGGCAATGACAAAACTAAATTTATAGAAAAATAATTTTAGATAAATTTTAAATATCAAATTTTAAATTTTAATTTCCAGCTGTCATTGCGAGTCCAGTAATCTGGGCGAAGCAATCTTGTCGTTCTTGTCATTGCGAGCCCAGCCCCAGTTTCAGAAACTGGAGCTGGGCGTGGCAATCTCATTAGACAAAAAGTATGTTAAAATTAAAATAAATATGGCGAGACAATATAACGAAAAATGTTATTATATTTATATAGGTACTAATAAAACAAATAAAACATTATACATAGGAGTTACAAACAATTTATTAAATAGAGACATTCAACATAAAACAAAATTAAATAATAATAGTTTTACGGCTAAATATAATATTAATAAAATTGTTTATTATGAAATTTACGCGGACATCAGAGAAGCGATTGCCAGAGAAAAACAGATAAAAGGCGGTTCTAGAAAAAAGAAAATAAAACTAATCAATAGTATTAATCCTATGTGGGACGATTTGCTGGAATAAATAGAATAGTGCGCTAAATGAGATTGCTTCGTCGCCTCTCCCCAGTTTCTTAAACTGGAGAGAGACTCCTCGCAATGACAAAATATGAAGTCTTTCCCTAAAATTCTAACAATCTTTTTTTTAACAGTATTTATTTTACAAATAATCTGCTTGTTTTTTTTGTTAATGGCTCCTGCGGCCAGTCAAGCGGCTGACGCGGCCACATTCAAACCACAGGTTGAAATTCCAGGCACAAAAAAAGAATTCGGCGCAACGGATAAAACCGGCGGCTATGTCATACCAGGCTCCACAGAAACGATTGGCAAATATGTCAAAGCAATTTATAAATATGCCATTGGCATTGTTGGCATATTAGCTGCTGTAGTTTTAATGTTTGGTGGCGTAATCTGGCTAACAGCTGGCGGCAATGCCACGCGCATTGGTGAAGCAAAGGCATGGATCATTGCCAGTCTTACAGGTCTAACCATCGCAGTTTGTTCTTTTTTAATTTTAGCCACAGTTAATCCAAATTTAGTGGAATTTAAAATTACTCCGATAACAAATATAGAATATACCCCTGAAAATGATATTGAACATATCTGTGATTATGGTGCCTCTGATTATATTCCTAAAAATGCTATTAATGGCTGCTGTTCTTTTAAAAACGACAGCAAAATCAAGACAATTGATGCAACAGACTATGAGTGCGGATGTATAAAAAGAAGAAATGTATATGAAGACGTAATATTTCATAAAGGAAAAATTTCAAATCCATCTAAAACAGCATGTATTGAATTTAATTTAGAAAATCTTGGTGGTTGCCCTAAAGACAATTATTTTTCTGCGTCTTCCACGAATTCCACGAGAGGGAATGACTTATGTAAAGAAAAATGTGATCCTTTTGATGTAGATTCTAAATCTAAATTTGTAGGCAATGTTGGTTATTGTTGTTTTTGCGGTATATGCGATAAAAATGGAGCAAATAATAACAAAGAATGTGGCAACGGTAAAGATAAAGGAATCTGCGAGAATGGAGTGTGTACAATTCTGGAGTTTTTTTGCTTCACAAAATCAAATGGTACGGCATGCGGACCTTCTGGTGTTTGTATTAATGAGAAATGTAAATCCCCGTGTGTAAAAAAAGATAACGACTGCGCAAATAATAATCCTTGTTGCAGCAATCTTTGTTGCAAAGATAATTTGTATCCATTGCCTAATAAATGTCAAACAGGTGCTCTAAAAGACAGTGTATTCTGTCAATAATTCTGACACAGATTGTTTAAAAAATTTTTATTAGCTTGTTGATGTAACTTTATACATTTTTATTTTAGCATTTTCCATAATACTTAATACTTTATACAAAATACAAACTCATGAATCTAAAAAAAATAAAAATTATATTATTCATACCAATAGCATTATTTTTTATAGCCAATCTTTTTTGTTTCCCAATATCAGCTAAAGCAGATGGCAGCATGCCAGAATGGAAAATGCCTAACCTACAAATTGACATTGGAGGATTAAAAGAGAAATTATTAAAATCCACGCCAACTGCCTGCGGACAAGACGAACAAGGTAATGCAAGATATTGCATTAATTGGATAGGCGAATACATCGTTGGCATTTATAAATATGCCATTGGCATTGTTGGCATATTAGCTGCTGTAGTTTTAATGTTTGGTGGCGTAATCTGGCTAACAGCTGGCGGCAATGCCACGCGCATTGGTGAAGCAAAGGCATGGATTGTCGCCAGTTTATCAGGACTGGTAATTGCTTTGTCTTCATATTTAATACTTTATCAAGTTAATCCAGATTTACTAAACTTTAAACCAATAAAAATTACTGTTGTTAAAGAACTCCCCAAGCCTCCAATGGATTCAGCAAGATCTGGTTTAGATATATGTATGACTAAACATGGAGAAGGAATTAAATTAAAAGCAACTTGGATAGAATCTGAAGACAAGCCTTGGTATAAAAAAACTTTGGATTTTATTTCAGGAGGATTACTTTTGAACGCGATTGCTAAGCGTGAATTAGCATATAGGGCTTGCGAAAGTTACTGTAAAACTTCTAACCTTTGTGAACAAACAGGCGTTTCTAGTCTTTCTGAAAAGTGT
>JAHJAP010000067.1 GCA_018813805.1 Patescibacteria group bacterium | reverse complement strand
ATAAATAAATAAATAAATATATTATGCCAGAAAATGTTATAATTCAAATTAGAAAAAGATCTGGTGAAATTGTTGATTTTAATAAAGCAAAGATTGTTAGCGCCATTTTTAAAGCAACAGAATCAGTTGGCAAACCAAATCAAATATTAGCTCAGAAATTAAGCGATCAAGTTGCAGATATTTTAAATAACAAATTCCATTCCAGAAGTATTCCAGCAGTAGAAGAAATTCAGGACATAGTGGAAGAAATATTAATAGAAAATAGAGAAATTAAAGTAGCTAAATCTTATATTTTGTATAGAGATCAGCGAGCTAGATTGCGTGAGATAAATTCAATGGTTAATTCAGATGAATTAATAAAAGGCTATTTAGATCAGACTGATTGGTTAGTTAAAGAAAACTCTAATATGAGTTTTAGTTTACAAGGGCTTAATAATCATATTTCTTCAGCAATTTCTTCCAATTATTGGCTTAATAAAGTTTATACAGCCAATATTCGTGATGCTCACAAACAAGGTGATTTGCATATTCATGATTTACAGCTTTTAGCTGCTTATTGCGCTGGCTGGGATTTAAAAGATTTATTAATTAAAGGTTTTGGCGGTGTTATGGGTAAAGTAGAATCAAAGCCAGCTAAGCATTTTCGCACAGCGTTAGGTCAAATTGTTAATTTTTTCTATACTTTGCAAGGCGAAGTGGCTGGAGCTGAAGCTTTTGCTAATTTTGATACTTTATTAGCGCCTTTTGTTAAATATGATAGATTAAATTATCTTGAAGTTAAACAAGCTTTGCAAGAGTTTTTATTTAATATTAATGTGCCAACAAGGGTTGGTTTTCAAACGCCTTTTACCAATATTACCATGGACATAATTCCTGGAGCTACCATTGGTAATGAAAATGTTATTATTGGCGGAGAAATAAAACAAGAAAAATATAAAGATTTTCAGGAAGAAATGAATATGATTAATTTAGCTTTTGCTGAATTAATGATGAATGGCGATGCTAAAGGACGTGTTTTTACTTTTCCTATTCCTACTTATAATATTACTAAAAATTTTGATTGGAGTTCGCCAGTAGCAGAAAAGATTTTTGAAATGACTGCTAAATACGGCATACCTTATTTTTCCAATTTTGTTAATAGCGATATGGATTCAGATGATGCGCGTAGTATGTGTTGCCGTTTACGTTTGGATAATCGCGAGTTAAGAAAAAGAGGTGGCGGGTTGTTTGCTGCTAATCCCTTAACAGGCTCAATCGGCGTAGTAACTTTAAATTTACCAAGAATTGGCTATTTATCAAAAACTAAAAAGGAATTTTTTGAACGTTTAAATAATTTAATGCAAATTACTTATGAAAGTTTAGAAATTAAAAGGGATGTTTTGGAAAATTTAACTTCCAAGGGGCTTTATCCTTATGCTCGCTATTATTTAACTGGAATTCAAAAGAGATTTGGTAAGTACTGGGGAAATCATTTTTCAACTATTGGCGTTATAGGGATGAACGAGGCTTTGCTTAATTTTATATTGATTAAAAAAGATATTGCTACTGTTGAAGGGAAAAAATTTGCCTTAGAAATTATGGATTATATGAGAGATAAAGTTTTAGAATATCAAAATAAATCCAATAATTTATTTAATTTAGAAGCAACACCGGCAGAGGGGGTTACAAGAAGATTTGCTCAATTAGACAAGCAAAAATTTAATAATATTATTGTGGCCAATGAAGCAATGGTTAAAACTAATAAAGCAACGCCTTATTATACTAATTCAACTCATTTGCCTGTTAATTTTACTCAAGATATTTTTGAAGCATTAGATTTACAAGATGATATTCAAACTAAATATACTGGCGGTACCGTATTTCATTGTTTTGTTGGTGAAGCTTTGCCGTCAGCTAGTGCAGTTAAAAATTTAATAAAAAAAATTGTTACCAAATATCATTTGCCATATTTTACTATTACCCCAACTTTTTCAATTTGTCCTAAACATGGTTATTTGGCTGGCGAGTACTTTTTTTGCCTAAAATGCGATAAAGAAATTGGTTATATATCAAAACGAGAAATAACGCAAGAAATAGAAAAAAGTTTAGTTTAAAAATTAAAATATTAATAAATTTTT
>JAHJAP010000066.1 GCA_018813805.1 Patescibacteria group bacterium | reverse complement strand
CCATGATAATTAAAAAATAATTAAATGGGCAATAGGCCCTAAATATAAATTAAATTTATGTTTGATGAAATCAACAATCAAAATCCTAATCAAAACGAAACTTCAACACCCAAAACTGATTTAAGAGCAAATTTTAATCAAAATATCCCTAAGCCTGTTGAGGATATTTTGGCAGAAGTTGATAGTACTGCTAAGCCGGCGGTTTTTCAACCAAAGACAACATCAGCACAATCAGTAGATTATGGCGCAGAAAATAGTACTTTAGGAACAAATGGTTTTAAGAAATTTTTTATTCCAGGAGTTGTTATTATTGGTATGGTTTTTATTTTTGCTATTGGTTATTGGGGTATTAATTTTTATTTAAACCTACAAACAGTTGATAAAAATGTTAATACTAATGCCATACAACAACCAAGTCCTGCGGAAAACAATAATAAAGAAATAAACAAAGAAGAAAAAATAGTTGAAGAAGAAAAAATTGAAGAAAAAGAAATAGTTGATATAAATGAAGAACAAAATAATAAGGCTTCAACTTCAACGCCAGCAGAAGAAGCTATTTCTCAGCTAGTTGATTCTGACCAAGATGGTTTAACTGATGAAGAAGAAAAAATATTAGGTTCAGATCCAAACCTAATTGATTCTGATAATGATGGTTTATTTGATCGTGAAGAAGTTAAGGTTTATAATACTGATTTGCTTAGCGCAGACACTGATGCTGATGGCTATCAAGACGGGGCAGAGGTAAAAGGCGGTTATAATCCAAAGGGTTCAGGAAAATTATACGAGCTAAAATAAAAAATTATTTTAAAATTATAATTTAGAATTTAGAAGTTTTTTATTTATGTTTAATATTTTTAATAAAAAAAATAAACAAGAAATTGAACAACTGCCAACAACAGATTTGCCAATAAAAGAAGAAATCAGTTTAAATAAAAATATAATTGTTCATGCAATGCCAGAATGTTTTCGTTCAGCGCATATTAAAGCTGGCCAAGCCAAAACAACTGGCTTGATTATTGTTGTTGGTGGTATTATTTTTTTAATTATTATTATTGCTTTGTTTTATTATTTTATTTTTGCAAAGTCAGCTGTTAAATCTAACCAAATTTCTACTTCAACGCCAACGTCATTAACAGAATCTACAACTAAAGAGAATTTAATAAAAGAACAACCAGAGCAACCAGTTGAAATAATTGCTACAACCTCGCCTGATACAGAACCTTTAGCTACTTCCACTCCAGATGATTTAATAAATGAAGCAGATATTATTAACGGGCAAGTTAATTTATCAGTTGGGGTTGATAGCGATAGTGATGGCTTAACTGATGAAGAAGAGAAAGTTTTTGGATCTAATTCTAATAGTTCAGACTCTGATAATGACGGCTATAGTGATTTAATAGAAATTTTAAATATTTATAATCCTGCTGGCGCTAATTCTGACGTCTTGGCAAATAATGTTAATATGAAAGTTTATGAAAACAAGACTTATGATTATCAATTATTTTATTCTCATAGCTGGAAACAATCTATTAACAATGAAAATGATTCAGTAATATTTAAAGCAGAAGACAATAGTTTTATTCAAGTGATTACTCAAAAAAATAATAACAATCAAACAATAGAAGATTGGTATAAAGAACAATTTAATTTGACTGTTGTTGATCAAAATAATTTTATTACTAATAATAGTTGGCAAGGGATTATTAGCCCTGATAACATGACTGTTTATTTGACAGATTTAAAAGAAAAATATATTTTTACAATTACTTATAACCCAGTTGTTAGCAGTACATTAAATTATTCTAACCTTTTTAAGGTTGTTGTTAAGTCGTTTGAGGTAGCAAATTAAAATTTATGCTGGTTGAAATTAATAATCAAACTAAAGAAGAAATAGATTTAGGGTTAGTTAAAAAAATAATTAAATTATTTTTGCGATCGCGACGTTTAAATAATAAAGAAGTTTCCTTGGCTTTTGTAGATGATAAGGTTATAAAAAAAATAAACAAAACTTACAGGAATTTAGATCAAGTAACTGATGTTTTATCTTTTGTTGGCGAGAATAATTTTTTAGGAGAGATTATTATTGATTATTCGCAAATTAAAAAACAAGCTAAACAATTTAATCATAGCGTTAAACAAGAATTAATTTTTATTTTAGTTCATGGATTGTTGCATTTAGTTGGCTATGATGATGCAACAGATAAAGAAGCAGAAGAAATGGAAAAACAAACAAAGAGATGGTTGCAGAAATTTTATTAAATTAAAATGCAATAAAATTTAAAATAGTTTTATTATGATAAAAATAACTAAATTAGCAAAAAGTTTTATATATGCATGGCGCGGGTTAAATAAAGTTTTTAAAGAAGAGCAAAATTTAAAAATTCAGCTAATAATGGGTTTGTTAATTATAACTTTAGCTTGGTATTTTCAAGTTAATCTCTGGGAATTAATAGTATTGATATTAATAATTATTTTGGTAATTTTAATGGAGTTGGCTAATAGCGCTGTAGAAAGAATTACTGATGTTTTAAAACCAAGAATTAATGGTTATGTTAAAGACATAAAAGATATTATGGCAGCGGCCGTATTAGTGGCTTCTATTGCAGCTATTATTGTTGGTTTATTAATTTTTTTGCCATATTTAAACAAACTAGTTGGCAACAATTAATAATTTTAGTATAATATAAATAAT
>JAHJAP010000065.1 GCA_018813805.1 Patescibacteria group bacterium | reverse complement strand
TGATATTCCAACTTTTCTTGGGAATGTTATTAAGGGTATTATGGGAGTTGTTGGCTCATTGGCTTTGGTGATGTTTATTTACGGCGGAATTATATGGATGATATCAGGAGGAAATCAGGAAAATGTTACAAAAGGAAAAAACATACTTATTTGGACAACATTAGGAATTATTATGGTTTTTATGGCTTATGCTATAGTTAAACTTGTTATTGAAACCCTGACAACGTAGCTTAAATAATGACTTATTTTTTAGATTATTCAAAAACTTTCTATATAGGGTCTGTTGCCGAATACCGTATTCGGCGACAGACCCATATAATTATTTGTTTAAGATGGCGCAAACTAATACACAAATTTGGTATTTATTATAAAATGTGTTAAGTTCGTTTTATATGAATAAAAAATCAAACAATTTTTATATTACAACCCCTATTTATTATGTAAATGATAAGCCTCACATTGGCCATGCTTATACTACGGTCATGGCTGATGTTTTTGCTAGATATTATCGAAAAATCAAAGGAGAAAACAATGTTTTTTTTCTTACTGGCACAGATGAGCATGGCAATAAAGTGGCAAATTCCGCCAAAGCCCATAATCTTTCTCCCCAAGAATTTGCAAATAATATTTCCAATGAATACAAGAAGGTATGGAAAAAACTTGATATAAGTTATGATGAATTTTTTAGAACAACTGATCCATCGCATGAGAAAATTGTTCAAGATTATCTTCAACAACTTTATGATAAAGGATTTATATATAAAGCAAAATACAAGGGGCTGTATTGCGTTGGATGTGAAAATTTTTTTTTATCTGATGAAATAATAAACAATACTTGCGCATATCATCCCAACACATTATTAGTTGAACAGGAGGAAGAAAATTATTTTTTTAAATTAAAAGATTTTTCTGTTTTTGTATTAAATGAGATAAATAAACAAACTTATGAAATTTTACCAACAGAGAGAAAGAATGAAATTCTTGGTAAAATTAATAATGGGGTAAATGATATTTCCATCTCAAGGTCTGGTGTTTCTTGGGGGATACAATTGCCATGGGATAAATCTCAAACGGTTTATGTATGGATTGACGCTCTTCTTAATTATTATTCAGCTACAAAAATTTATTCAGAAAAAGAAAAATTTTGGCCCCCATCTTTACACTTAATGGCAAAAGACATTCTTTGGTTTCACTCTTTAGTTTGGGAAGGCTTGTTGTTAGCTAATAAAATAGAATTGCCAAAAGTAATTTTTGCTCATGGGTTTTTTACTATTAATGGGCAAAAAATATCAAAAACATTAGGTAATGTTATTGATCCTTTAGTCTTGGTTAATGAATATGGGTCTGATGCTGTGAGATATTTACTTATTTCTTCTTTTTCTTTTGGTAATGACGGAGATATTTCGCTTGAGAAATTTAAAGAAAAATATAATTCTGATCTTGCCAATGGAATCGGTAATTTAATAGCGCGCATTGCTAAGCTGTGCGAAACATTAGATTTTAACAATACAAATATTCCAGTTAATAATTTTTCTTCTGACATTGTTAAACATATGAGTCAATACCGACCTGATGAAGCGATTAAAAGCGTTTGGAGGCGAATTGCTGATTTTAATAGAATAATAGGTAAAGACAAGCCTTGGAAGCTTGAAAAAAATAAATTAAAAGAAAAACTTAATTTATATATTAAGAAAATTTTAAGCATTGCTTTTGACATGGAACCATTCTTGCCAAAAACATCAGAAGTTATACAAAAAATTTTTAGTCAAGAAAAAATTAAAAAGCCTGATTCTATTTTTCCAAGAAAATAATTGAGTAGGGGGTAAATTTTATTTATGAATAATAAAAATATTATGTTTAATAATAAGATTAATTATAAAAATTTAGCCAAGCAAGACAAGGAAATTATGGACATGGTTAAGCGTGAAACAATAAGGCAAGCAGAAGGAATGGAACTAATTGCTTCGGAAAATTATGTTTCTAAAGCAGTATTGGAAGCTATGGCAACAGTATTAACTAACAAATATAGCGAAGGCTATCCTGGACACCGCTATTATGGCGGCAATCAAATAGTTGATGAAGTGGAAATAATTGCCATTGAACGGGCTAAAAAATTATTTCAAGCAGAGCATGTTAATGTTCAACCTCTTTCTGGATCACCAGCTAATGCCGCTGTGTATATGGCGTTTTTAAAGCCAGGTGATAAAGTTTTGGGATTAAAATTAGATCATGGCGGACATTTATCACATGGACATCCTGTTAATTTTTCAGGTATGTTATATAATTTTATTCAATATGAAGTTGATCCAGTTAGCGGCAGAATTGATATGGAAAAAGTTAAAAAAATTGCCTTAAAAGAAAAACCAAAAATGATTGTAGCAGGATATAGCGCTTATTCGCGTGAAATAGAATGGCAAAAATTTAAAGATATCGCAGATGAAATTAATGCTTTTACTTTTGCTGACATTGCTCACACAGCTGGTTTAATTGCGGCAGGTGAAATGAATAGTCCTGTTTTATTTTTTGATGTTGTTTCTACTACAACTCATAAAACTTTACGTGGTCCAAGAGGAGCAATTATTATGTGTAAAGAAAAATTTGCAAAACAAATTGATCGCGCAATTTTTCCTGGAATGCAGGGTGGGCCGCATGAACATATTATTACCGCTAAAGCAGTGGCTTTTAAAGAAGCTTTACAACCAGAATTTAAACAATATGCCAAGCAAGTTATAATTAATGCCAAAATAATGGCTGAAGAATTTATTAAATTTGGTTATCAAGTAATTTCCAATGGCACTGATAACCATTTAATGGTTGTTAATATGGCAAACAAAGGTTTAAGCGGTCGTGATTGCGAGCAAATTTTGGACAAGATTAATATTTCAGTTTCTCGTTCAACTATTCCAAACGATCCTAATCCTCCAATAAATCCATCTGGCGTTCGCTTTGGTACTCCAGCTATAACTACGCGCGGTTTAAAACAAAAAGAAGTTAAAAAAATTGTTGCATGGATAAATACAGCCATTGAGCATAAAAATGAAATTAAAGTTTTAAATAAAATTAAAAAACAAGTAAAAGAAATGTGTTTAAAATTTTAAATTTATTTAAGTAGTTATTTATGAATTATGATTCATAATGTATATGTCTAAAATTATTAATGGTCAAGTTTTAGCTAAAAACATTAAAGATAATATTGTGCAAGAAATAACTAAATTAGGAAATGCAAGACCTAATTTAGCAATTATTTTAGTAGGTGAAAGGCCAGACTCTGCGCTTTATGTAAAGCTTAAAGAAGAAGAAGCTAAAAAAATTGGCATTGATACTTATTTATATAAATGCGAGGAGAATATTAGCGAACAAGAACTTTTAAAAATAATAAAATATTTAAATGAAGATAAAATAATTGATGCGATTTTAGTTCAATTGCCTCTGCCTGATAATTTAGATACAAATGCTATTATTAAAACAATTAATCAGATAAAAGATGTTGATGGATTTCATCCTGATAATTTAGAAAAATTATTAAAAAATTGCGATGCTAATAAATTAATACCTCCTGTTCATGCCGTTGTTTTAGAAATATTAAAAAGCATAGATTGTAAAATTAAAGATAAACAAGTTTGTATTATTTCTAATTCTGATATTTTCGGACAGACATTGTCTTATATTTTAAAATGCCAAGGCGCTAACGTAGAAGCAATTAAATCAGATAATAAAAATTTAACAGAAAAAACTAGTCAAGCTGATATTTTAATTACAGCTGTTGGCAAGCCTAAATTTATAAAAAAAGAAATTATTAAACAAGGCGCTGTAATAATAGATATTGGGATTAGTTATAAAGATAAAAAAGTTTTTGGCGATGTTGATTTTGAAGATGTTAAAGATAAGGTTAATTATATTACGCCAGTGCCAGGCGGGGTTGGGCCAATGACTATTGCCATGGCGTTTAAAAATACTTTAGAAATTTATAAAAAAAGACATGAAAAATAAAGGGTCTGTCGCCGAATACCGAATACGGTATTCGGCGACAGACCCATAAAGGAATGGATTGCGTTCAATAATACTATGGGACGCAATAACAGTTATGGTCAATAAAAAAAGAGCTATAAAGATGTGTTATTAAAACAACATAATTTATAGCCCTAGATTAATCAATTGGATTGATTAATCTCGTGTTCTAAAATAATCAGTGTCAATGTTTTATGGTTAATTCTTATATTTAGCGCATTGGTTGCGTGATAAAATTTTCCCATAAAAATTTTTGTCCAAATATTGTTCAACGTCATCACTATTTCAGTACTATCGATTTTGTTGTAATTGTTATTTTTGTCGATTTTTTTAAACTGAATCTTTCCTGGCGTTGCATGTTGTAAAATTCGGAATAATGCTTTATTAGAGAAATGAATGTTCATTTGTTTCTCATTGAGCCTGAGCCAAATGTTTGTGTGATGGGGCTCATTTTTACCTTGGTAAAAAAGTATGCTATCTTGTCTTAATAAATAATCATTAATATTAAGTTCACGGCCAATTGACGCTGCTAAATTTTTTGTTCCACGCAATAAATATTGCTTGACCAAAGCCTCGGGGCTTATTTTTTTTTGCATGGCCATCATTTTCAGTGTCATTGGACGTTTGATCTCCGTCGTTGTTTTTGTTGTTCCTGTGCTCACAAGTAACCTCCTTAAAATGTTTTTTTATTCTTTTTTTAAAGAATATTGACAAAATTTTTTGTCAATATTTTATACTACCCTTTTTACATTGTTATGTCAAGGCGCTGTATTAGTCTGTAAAGGTTTTTTAGAAATGTCCTACTTAGCGCTTTTTAGAAATGTCCTATCTGGACATTTCGGTTAATTTTTTTGCTTGAATTTTTTAACTATGTTAAGTTTAAATTAGTTAATTTTATAATAAGGGTCTGTCGCCGAATACGGTATTCGGCGACAGACCCAATAAATTAAAATGATAGATAAAGACGAAGAACAAATAAACAGAAAACAACAGGCCTTGGAATTATTAAAAATTCATTATGATTTTGAATCGTTTTGGCCAGGGCAAGAAAAAGCAATTGACAGTATTTTAGCTAACCAAAATACAATAGTTGTTATGCCTACTGGCGGCGGCAAGTCGCTTTGTTATCAATTGCCAGCCTTAGTGTTGGATGGAGTTACTTTTGTTATTTCTCCTTTAATTGCTTTAATGAAAGATCAGGTTGATAGTTTAATAAAAAATAATATACCGGCTACTTTTATTAATAGTTCAATTTCTTTAGCTGAAACTTTTAATAGATTAGAGGCTATTAAACAAGGTCAATATAAATTGCTTTATATTGCGCCAGAAAGATTTTATAGCCAGGATTTTATTAATGCCTTAAGTAAAATAAAAGTAAGTTTATTTGCGATTGATGAGGCTCATTGCATTAGTCAATGGGGTCATGATTTTCGTCCAAGTTATTTAAAATTAAAAACTGTGATTGAATTATTAAACAAACCAACAGTAATGGCTTTAACAGCAACGGCTACATTAGAAGTTCGACAGGATATAATTAAACAATTAGGCCTTAATAATCCCAGTTTGGTTATTACTGGTTTTGCTCGTCCTAATTTGCAATTTGGCGTAATTAAAGCAACTGATTCACAAAAACCACAATTTGTTTTAGATGCTATTTCTAGCGCGCCAGAAGGTTCGGGTATTATTTATGTTGGCACTCGTTCTCGGGCTGATGACTTGGTGCAAATATTATTGGAAAATAATATTAAAGCTGTTAGTTATCATGCTGGCATGGACAATGAAGAAAGAAACTGGGTGCAAGAAAAATTTATGACTAATCATGCCAAAGTGATTGTGGCAACCAATGCCTTTGGCATGGGGATTAACAAGGCTAATGTTAGGTATGTTATTCATTATGATATGCCAGGCACAATAGAGGCTTATTATCAAGAGGCTGGTCGCGCTGGTAGAGATAATCAGCCTAGCTTTTGTTTGCTTTTTTATGGTTCGCGTGATCGTTATTTGCAGGAGTTTTTTATTAAAGGAGATAATCCATCTCCAGAAATGATTTTAGAAATTTATAAAATTTTAAAAAATTATCAATCAGATACAATTTTAGTTACTTACGCTGAATTAGCAGAAATGTTGACTGGCCAATTACCTGAAATGGCAATAGGCACTAGTTTAAAAATATTAGAACGTGAAGGTTATATTGCCAGATCGCGCGAAAAAAATGGCCAAGCTTTTATTAAATTAAAAAAGGATTTTGCAACTATTATTAGTTCACTAGGCCAACGCGCCAAAAATCAATTGGATATTTTACATAAATTAAATGATAGATATGGCTCAGAATTGTCTAATGGTTGGAATTTAAATTTAGAAGAAGTAGCAGAAATAATTAAAATTAAAAAAGATTCTTTAACGCGACTAATTAATAAATTAAAAAAGCAAGAATTAATTGATTATATCCCGCCTTTTCGTGGCACTGAAATTAGATTGCTTAAACGCGTTGATCAATTAGAAGTTAAATTAGACTTTGTTGCTTTGCAGGAAAAATTAAAACATGCTTATAAAAAATTGGACAGAATGGAAGAATATGTTTTTCACAATACTTGTAGGCAAAAGTATATTATAGATTATTTTGGAGAATTAAATACTTTAGCTTGCGCTAAGTGTGATAATTGTTTAGCTAAAAATATAAATAAAGAAGAGCAATCGCAATATAAAGAAGAATATAAAAAAGAACCAATAATTTTGTCTACTAAACTTACCCAGCTAGAAACTTTAGAATTATATAATAAAGGTTTAAAAATTGAAAAAATTGCCAATATTCGTAATTTAGTTATTGATACTGTTATTAAGCATTTATGTTTTTTAATTACTAAAAGATTAATAACAGATATTAATAAATTGGTTAATGTAAATAAGCAAAAAAAGATTTTAGAAGCTGTAAAAAAAGTTGGAGATGATAAATTAACACCTATTAAAGAATTGCTTGGCGATGCAGTAACTTGGGAAGAAATTAAATTCGTTTTAGCAAAAAAAGCAGCAGGCTCTATGTAGGGTCTATCAAGACTGTCATGGGTCTGTCGCCAAATACCGTATTCGGTATAAAATTCCAAATTTTTGTAAATTTTATGGATAAAGCAACTCAACAATATTTATTAAATTTAGTTAAGCGCAATTATGAAAAAATTGCTGAAGATTTTGATATAACTAGAAAAAAACATATAGAATTATCACCTGAACTTATAAGTATAATTCAAAAAATTAAAAATAATCAAACAATTTTAGATGTTGGTTGTGGCAATGGCAGATTATTAAAAGCTTTTCAAAATAAAAAAATAAATTATATAGGGATAGATAATAGCAAGAAATTATTAAAATTAGCGCGAGAACAATGGACTTCAAAACTCACCCCTTCTACGCCTACCTTGTCAGGAAGGAGTGATCTTCAAAATTCAAAATTTATTTTAGGTAATATTTTAGAATTAGATAAATTACAAGAAAAAGATTTTGATTATATTTTTTGTTTGGCTGTTTTGCATCATTTGCCAGGGCAGGATTTGCGTTTAGTCGCATTAAAACAATTAAAAAATAAAATAAATCAACATGGAAAAATTATTATTACAGTTTGGAATATGTTGCCACAAAAAAAATTTAGAAAATTGTTATTTAAATTTACCTTGTTAAAAATAATTAGAAAAAGCAAAATGGATTTTGGGGATGTATTGTTTAATTGGAAAGACAACGTTGGGCAAGCAATAAGTCGGCGTTATTATCATATTTTTATTAAACAAGAATTAATAAAAATTTTTAAAAAAGCTGGATTAAAAGTAGAAAAATTATATAAAGATAAATATAATTATTGCGCAGTATTGAATAAATAAATTTTTGGGCTGATACGTCGACTTGACAATAATTTAAATTTTATTTAATATTGAGAATACAATAGTTGTTTAAATTTATTAAAAACTATTGAACAATTGAATAAAAAAATTCAAATATTAAGAAAAACTAAAAATATTAAAAAGTTTTT
>JAHJAP010000064.1 GCA_018813805.1 Patescibacteria group bacterium | reverse complement strand
GATCTTATGGAAAATTTATTATTCATTTATTATTAATTTTATCTACTGTAACTAATTTTATTTTTTTAATAAGTACAGCTGTTTTATATTTAATTAATTTTAGATAGAGATGGTTTTAAAGCTTATTTTGCAATCATCTCAATGCATTTTATGTTTAGTTTTTATATTATTAAAATTTTATTTTTAACAACAATGGCTTTTATTTTTGCTAT
Source organism: Patescibacteria group bacterium (assembly GCA_018813805.1). Lineage (GTDB taxonomy): Bacteria > Patescibacteriota > Patescibacteriia > Patescibacteriales > GWC2-42-12 > JAHJAP01. The sequence goes on along the minus strand of JAHJAP010000064.1, from coordinate 6,583 downwards.
GGCTTTTACACCTTTTTTAACGCATTTTTTATATAAGCATAAATTAGGCAAACAAATTAAAAATAATGGTAAAACGCCAATTTTTACAAAATTGCATGCCCACAAACAGGGCACGCCAACAATGGGGGGAGTGCTTATTTGGGTAACTGTTTTATTTTTTTCAGTTTTGTTTTTTTATTTAGCTAAATTTTTTCCTGAAAGTTTTTTTCAAAATTTGAATTTTCTTTCTAGAAGTCAAACTTTATTGCCATTGGGAGTATTAATAGCAACAGCTTTGGTTGGCTTATTTGATGATTGGCTAGATGTTAGAGCTAAAGGAATTTTAGGCGGTGGGGGCTTGAATATTTTTTATAGATTATTAATTTATACAATCATTGCAATAATTGGCGCTTGGTGGTTTTATTACAAATTAGGTTGGGATATTTTCCATGTGCCATTTTTAGGCGACTATCAATTGGGTTGGCAATATATTTTTATTTTTATTTTTGTTATTGTAGCTACTGCTTTTTCAGTTAACGAAACAGATGGTCTAGATGGTTTAGCGGGTGGTGTTTTGCTTACTTCTTTTGTTGCTTTTGGCGTGATTGCTTTTGCTATGGGTAAATTTGATTTAGCTGCTTTTTGTGGGGTAATTGTTGGAGCTTTATTGGCTTTTCTTTGGTTTAATATTAACCCAGCCAGATTTTATATGGGCGATACAGGGGCAATGAGTTTAGGAATAACTTTAGGCATTATTGCTTTGTTAACAAACGCAGTATTAATTTTACCAGTGATTGGCTTGATTTTTGTTGTTGAATCAGCATCAGTTATTATTCAAGTAATTGCTAAAAATGTTTATGGAAAAAAAGTTTTTCTTTCAACGCCCATTCATCATCATTTTGAAGCCAAGGGTTGGCCTGAACCAAAAATTGTTATGCGTTTTTGGGTAATTGCAAGTGTTAGCGCTGCTGTTGGGTTGATTATTTTTTTATTAGACAAGAGCACATAAGTTATTTAGTTTAAATTTTATACTCGAAAGAGTATTCGGTGACAGACCCTAAATTTATGTTTAAAAGAGCATTTGGCGATAGACCCAATACATTATCAAATATTTTTCCAAACAAAACAGTGGGTAAAAACTTAATTTATTTAGTAAGTACGATTATTGTTTTTGGATTAATAATGCTTTTTAGCGCTTCCTCAATCAAGGCCTATAATAATTTTGGTGATAGTTATTATTTTTTAAAACATCAAATATTTAGTTTAATTTTGGGTTTTGTTGTTTATTGGTTTTTTTCTCAAATTGATTATCATAAATGGAAAAAATACGCTTTTTTTATGTTAATTTTTTCTATTGCTTTGTTATGTTTAGTTTTTATTCCTGGTTTAAGCGCTGAATGGGGCAAGGCACATAGTTGGATTAAGATTTTTAGTTTTTCTTTGCAGCCATCGGAATTTGTTAAAATTACTTTTCTTCTTTATTTATCGGCTTGGCTAGAAAGTAGAAAAAATATTATTCAAAGTATTGGTCCTTTTCTAGTTGTTTTAGGTATTATTGCCTTTTTAATGGTGCTTCAGCCAGACATTGGCACTTTGTTCATTATTGTTTTAATTTCTCTTTTGGTTTATTTTGTTGGCGGCGGCAGTATTAAACATATTTTATTTATAATTTTAATTGGTGTTTTGGCTTTGATTATTATAATACATTTTAAGCCTTACCAAGCTGGGCGTTTTAAATGTTTATTTGATATTAATTATTCTCAAAAAAATATTTGTTATCAAGTTAATCAATCATTAATAGCTGTTGGTTCTGGCGGTTTAATTGGCCGTGGATTAGGCGCTTCAAGGCAGAAATATTTATATTTACCTGAAGTTAGCAATGATTCAATTTTCGCTGTAATTAGTGAAGAACTTGGTTTGATATTTTCTACTATTTTAATAATTTTGTATTTGTTATTATTTTATCATGGAGTTTTAATAGCCAAAGCTGCGCCTGATGATTTTGGCAAAATTTTGGCAATGGGAATAATCGGCTGGATAATTTTTCAGGCCTTGATTAATATTGGTGGAATGATTAATCTTATTCCAATGACTGGTGTGCCATTACCTCTTATTAGTTATGGCGGTTCTGCAATTGTGGCAATTTTAGGAGCAATAGGAATTTTGGTTAATATCAGTAAGCAGACAATTGATAGTTGATATAATTTTATGGATTTTAAAGATAAAAAATATAAAATACTTTTAACTGGCGGTGGTACTAGCGGATCAGTAACGCCATTATTGGCTATTGCAGAAGAATTGAAAACCGCACCTCAGGGAGGGGATTTTGAATTTTTGTGGTTAGGCACAAAATATGGACCAGAAAAAAATATGGTAGAGCAGGCCGGCATTAAATTTAAAGTTATTACTGGTGGCAAATGGCGTCGTTATTTTTCTTTACAAAATTTTAGTGATTTATTTAAAATAAAAATTGCTTTTTTTCAATCTTTTTTTATTTTATTAAAATATAGACCTGATTTAGCAATAAGCGCAGGTAGTTTTATTAGCGTTCCAGTTGTTTGGGCAGCATGGTTGCTTGGCGTTAAAGTGCTGATTCATCAGCAAGATGTTAGGCCTGGGTTAGCTAATAAATTAATGGCGCCATTGGCAAAAATAATAACAGTTACTTTTGAAAAATCATTAAAAGATTATGGCAAAAAAGCGATTTGGATTGGAAATCCAGTAAGAAAACAATTTTTAAATAAAGATTTAAAGAAAAAAAATAATTTACAAGAAAGTTTACCAATAGTATTAATATTAGGTGGAGGGACTGGAGCAATAACAATTAATAAATTAGTAGAAGAGAGTTTGAGTGAATTAACAAAATTTTGTCAGATTATTCATATTACTGGAAAAAATAAAACAATCACAAATCATAAATCACAAATTATAAATTATACAAAATACGAATTTTTAAATTTAGAACAAATGGCTAGGGCGTATGATTCTGCTGATTTAATAGTTTCGCGTTGTGGTATGGGAACTTTATCTGAATTATCATGTTTGGGTAAGCCGGTAATTTTGATTCCATTGCTTGATTCGCATCAAGAAGATAATGCTGCTATTTTTAGTCAAGCTAAAGCAGGCGTTGTTTTAGAACAGAAAAAATTAACTTCGCAAGAGTTAATTAGTGAAATTAAAAAATTAATTAAAGATAAAGAATTGCAAAAAAGATTAAATCAAAATATTGTTAAAGTCATGAAACAAGGAGCTAATAAAGCAATAATAGAGATTATAAAGAGTTTGATTAAATTATCATAAAAATAATTTTTACGGGTCTGTCACCGAATACCGAATACGGTATTCGGTGACAGATCCTTTATAACAAAATGTTGTTAATTTTGCGGCTTAATAGCCGTTTTTTAGGTTTTTTATCCCTGACAAGGCAGGATATTTCTATTTTTCCTTTATTATTACATTCGCACTCCTTGACAAAAATTTTAAAAAATGCTAAGGTTTTAAATTAAAAATAATAAAGATTTTATGGAATTAATTGAATTAATGAATCTTTTGAAAAATAAAAAACAGACTATTTTGATTATAGTTCCTTTGGTTTTGTTTATTGTCATTGTTTTTACTTTAGTTCAGCCTCTTAAATATGGAGCTAGTTTAAAAGCTTTAGTTATTCAAAATTTTAGCGCTAATACTGATCCTTATACTGCTTCAAAGTCTAATGAATATTTAAGTAATATTTTGTCTAAAGTAATACATTCTAATTCTTTTTATAGCAATGTTTTAATCTCAGGCTTTGATATTGATAAAAATTATTTTTCAGGAGATGTGATAAAACAGATGAAAAAATGGAATAAAACTGTTAATACTAAGGTTATTAATGATTCTAGTATTATTGTTGTTAGCGCTTATCATCCTGATCGTTCTCAGGCTGAACAAATCGCTAAATCAGTTAGTTATGTTTTACAAACTAAACACGCCTTATATCATGGTGGTGGTGATAATGTAAAAATAAAGATCATTGATGAATCAATTGTCAGCAGATTTCCAGTTAAGCCAAACATAATCTTGAATTTAATTGTAGGATTAGTTGCTGGTTTATTTTTGGCATTTGGCTATATTCATTTATTTTCAGAAGAGCAAATTAATAATACGCCTTTTGTTACTACTAAAACTATTGGCGATCAAGAACCTAGGATAGAATGATAGATAATCAAAAGGCCATATTTGAATAATTTATAAAAAATTATTCGACAAGGATCTGTCGCTGAATGCTCTTTTGAACATAAATTTTATACTCAAAAGAGCATTCAGCGACAGATCCTTTAGGACAAATACGGTATTCGGTACAGTTCTGATAATGAAAGTCTGAATACTGGCAGAGATAGATAGTTCTTTGACAATTAAATAAAAAAAGAAGAGAGAAAAATGAAAAAATAATTTTGACCATAGCAATGGCAGTAATGATTGCTATGGAGTACATATATCTAAAAAATAAAAAAATTAAGAGGAGGAAAAAATGAATGTATTAAATGTATTATTTGTTATTTTAGGATTGATTGCTGTTTTTGTGTTGGTGTTTTTTTTAGTAAAAAAGGTAAAAAAAATGTCTAATGTTGATTCAAACGACAATGTTGTTTGGGTGAGATGTGGGATATACTCTGTAAGAATAGAGTTTAATACTGCATGTGGGATGTGGGGAACCCCGTTCTTTGATAAGGGTGAAAGAGTTTGGATAAAAGCTCCGCCCGATTCAGACACTTCCTTCTCTGCTCTTGTAATAGCAAAGTGCTTGTATAAACTTGAGATAGATCAACTCCTTGATCTTCTCAATAGGCGGGAGGTTAAGGAATTAGATTAAGGAATTATGAAAAAAAGACAAAGGAAGAAGGGAGGTGAGAGGATTGAAAAAAATAATAATAGCATTAACAGTACTGTTAATTGCAACAGCTGTTGATGCTGTTGAGTCTAATGGGTTAAAATTAAATCTTAATCCATTACCTGAAGTTACCTTGCAGGGTAACGAGAAGGGCAAAAAAGAAGTTGCAACTGTGATCAGGCAGAAAGGATTAGATGTATCCTTGCCGGAGGTTGCTTTGAAAGGCAAACAGAAATTGTCTTCTCAAACAACCACTGCTACCGCTATTCTTGCCACTTCTCCTATTACTGCTACCGCTATTCCTACCGTTGCTGTTATTCCTCTCCCTATTACTACATTTGAGTACGTAGTAAAAAAGGGAGATAGTCTAAGTAGTATTGCTAAAGAACACGGCACTAGTTTGCCGGTGCTTCTTGCAATACAAAAAAAAGGGGACTTAAAAACTCTCAACCGGATTTATTCGGGGCAGAGAATTAAGGTCCCAGAAAAAAGTAAGGTCGTTAAAACTAAGATCGAGACCAAAATTTTTATCTGGAAAAAGGGCGGACTTAAGCCCTTTGGAAAAAGAAACGCTATTGAGGGGATAAAGAAGTTTAACCTCCCAGAGGAAGTTAAGCAGGCTTTTCTTTTTGCTGTAAAAAGCAAAAAGGAAGAGTCTTGTTTAATGAAGATTGGGCAGAGGTTTGAACAAACATTACTTGGCAACTATAAAGTTGTCAATAATGTTGAGGTTCAACTGCCAGTTCAGCAACTAGCAGCGATGTTAGTTGCTAAGTTTGTCCACCAGGGACAAACTTATTTTCTAATCAGGCCCTTAATATGTAATAATTGGGCCTGGTGGAAGGAAGCACTTCCTTTACCGCTTGAACTTACTACGCCACCTCCTTCCCCATCCTTAAAGTTAAAATGGAAAAGATTGAATAGGGGAGAAGCCTATCTATGGCTAGGCGGATCTGGGGTTGAAAAAAACGACGGGGAAGGATACTTTCTTGGAGGAAAGTACAATAAATTTTTTGTTAGGAGAGGAAAATTTGTCCTGTGTTTTGGTGCCACTGCTAATTCCTGGAAGGGGATTAGTAGAGACGGATTCCATTATGAGGGAGTTCGTTGGAGCATTGGGCCAGTCTTGAAATTTACCCACAAGAAGGGTGGAGAAATTATTGTTGCGGCCCAGTTCGGGCAACAGCAAGACGATGGCAATACTGGCGACAAGAAATACGTCGCTAACCAAGACACGGATGTCTTGGCAATAAGCTTGTCAACTGATTTTGTTACTAAAATCAGGTTGATGAAAAAGGTAGATATTTGGGGTGACTACGTATTAGACGTAGGGCATGCCAAAGAGTCCACATGGGAAAGTCGGGAAATTTTAAAAACTGATGATCCTGCTTCAGATAAAACCAGCATAAGCCTTGGAGTCAGGACATACTGTTGGGGGAAAAAGAAAATGAAAGGAGGAATTTTAATGAAGGTAAGCTATGCCAACGAAGACTTTTCGTTTGGCAAGTCGGTTGGTTTATTTGCAACCGACAAAAAGGATATTGTTAAGTTGAACTTGGAAGTACGCCATACTAGCGGTTCCAAATATGGTAATGGAAATTTAATTTCCTTGGGTTTGGATATAGATCCAAGGAAATTGATAAAGAAATAAAAAGGAGGAATAGATAATGAAGAAAATTAAATTTTTTGTAATTGCGACAGTTGCAATAATATTTTTTATTACAACTGGAGCGT
>JAHJAP010000063.1 GCA_018813805.1 Patescibacteria group bacterium | reverse complement strand
ATTTAATAAGATTATTTTAAAATATAAAATATTAGTTGACAATATAATTAAGAGCTGTTAATATTAAACAAGATTTAAAAAATATTTTTTTGTTTTGTATTATATTACATATCTGTCGTGTAAATATTGTATTTTTGTACAGATTTATTACCCCCATGCGAGCTAATTATTACATTATTTTTTTAAGCTCAAATAAGTGATAAGTTATCTCATCAATTAAATATAATTGTTGTTTATTAACTCAATAAATTATAATTGAGAGTTTTTTGTTTTTAAATTTTTATAATTATGTCTTACAAAACAAATTTCACCGAGCGTATTAAATTTGTTAATACTGAAAAAACCTTTCCATTACCTGATTTAATTGAAATTCAAAAAAAATCATATGATTGGTTTTTAAAAGAAGGTTTGGCGGATTTATTTGAAGAAGTTTTTCCAATAACTGATTTTATTGGTCGTAATTTAGAACTTTATTTAGAAAATTATTATCTTGATGAACCAAAATTTACTGAAGTAGAAAGTCGTGTAAAAAATGTTACATATGAAGCTTCAATAAGAGCGCAAGTTAGATTGGTTAATAAAAAAACAGGGCAAACTATTACTCAGGAAGTGTTTTTGGGTGATTTTCCTTTAATGACTCAAAATGGCACTTTTATTATTAATGGTATTGAACGAGTAGTTGTTGCTCAATTAATTAGAAGCGCTGGTGTAATTTTTTCTTCAGAGTTTATTAAGGGTAAAAAATATTATGGGGCAAAAATAATACCTAATCGCGGCGCTTGGTTAGAAATTGAAACAGATACTAATAATGTTATTAGAGTAAGAATTGATCGCAAAAGAAAAGTTGCTATAACTTCTTTATTGCGCGCTTTTGGTTATGGCAGTGATGAAGAAATTAGACAACTTTTTTCTAATTCTGGCAAAAACTCAGAATTAATTCTTGACTATATTGATGCTACCATAGCTAAAGACGTTGCTAAAAATGAAGCAGAAGGGTTAAAAGAAGTTTATAAAAGAATTAGGCCGGGAGATTTAGCTACCACTGAGAATGCTCGTCAACTTATTCATTCAATGTTTTTTAGATTTGATCGTTATGACTTTGATCGAGTTGGCCGTTATAAATTAAACAAACGATTTGGTTTTGATATTCCTAATAATAAAGAAAATAGAATTTTGCGACGCGAGGATTTGATTGCTATTATTACTGAAATAATTAGATTAAATATTACTCAAGAGCAGGAAGATGATATTGATCATTTAGGTAATCGTCGAGTTAGAGCTGTTGGTGAGTTAATTCAAAATAAATTTAGAGTTGGTTTGACTCGTATGGAAAGAATTATTAGAGATAGAATGAGCATTATGGATGTAGATAGTTTAACGCCAAATAAATTAATCAATGTGCGCCCTGTTGTTAGCGTTGTTAAAGAATTTTTTATGTCTTCTCAATTATCGCAGTTTATGGATCAAACTAATCCTTTGGCTGAATTAGAGCATAAGAGAAGATTGTCAGCTATGGGTCCTGGCGGTTTAACAAGAGAGCGAGCTGGCTTTGAAGTTCGTGATGTGCATACTACTCATTATGGCCGCATTTGTCCAATTGCTACTCCAGAAGGCCCTAATATTGGTTTAGTTGGCCATTTAGCTAGTTATGCAAGATTAAATAGCTATGGTTTTATTGAATCGCCTTATCGACGCGTTTTGCATGATGTTAAAAATAAAGCAGATATAACTAAAGATAAAATCGCTAGACAGGATATTTATGAAATTAAAAATAATAAGCAAGAAAAATTAATTATTAAAGCAGGAGAAGTTATTAGTGAAAAAATAGCTCAAGAAATTGAAGCAAAATTAGGTCCTGTTACTATTCCAATCAAACCAATAGTTACTGATGAAATAGTTTATTTAGATGCTTTTACAGAAGAAAAATATATTACTACAATAGCTACCACGCCGATTAATCATCAGGGATATTTTTTAGTTGAAAAAGCTGAAGTTAGAAAATATAATATACCATCAATAAAAACAGTAGAAAATATTGATTTTATGGCACTAGCTGCTAATCAGATTGTTTCAGTAGCAACTTCGTTTATTCCATTTTTGGAACATAATGATGGTATTAGGGCGTTAATGGGCACTAACATGCAACGTCAAGCAGTGCCATTAATTAATGCTGAAGCGCCAATAGTTGGCACTGGGATTGAAGCTGATGCTGCTAGAGATTCTGGGCATATAATTATTGCTCAAGAGGATGGAGAAATTATTAAAGTTGATGGAGGCAACATAGAGGTAAAAAATAATAATGATAAAATTACAAAATATGTATTAAATAAATTTTTACGTTCAAATGCTTCTACTTGCATTAATCAGCGACCGATAATAAATAAGGGTGATAAAATTAAAAAAAATCAGGTTTTGACTGATAGCTCCGCAATTGATAAAGGAGAATTATCTTTAGGTAGAAATGTTTTAGTTGCTTTTATGGCTTGGCGAGGCTTTAATTATGAAGATGCTATTATTATTTCTGAAAATTTAGTTAAACAAGATATTTATTCATCTATTCACATTGAACATTACACCATTGATGTTCGTGATACTAAGCTAGGCCCAGAATTAGTAACTAGCGATATTCCTAATATTGGCGAAGAAAAACTTAAAGATTTAGATGAGTGCGGCATAATTAGGATTGGAGCTGAAGTTTCAAGCGGTGATATTTTAGTTGGCAAAATTACTCCTAAAGGAGAAACTGAATTGTCTGCTGAAGAAAAATTATTAAGAGCGATTTTTGGTGAAAAAGCTAAAGATGTCCGCGACTCATCATTATATTTAGAGCATGGGGAACATGGCAAGGTTGTTAATGTAAAAATCTTTTCTCGCGAACAAGGTGATAAATTATCAGCTGGTATTATTCAATCAATTCAGATAACAGTAGCTAATTTAAGAAAAATTCAAGTTGGCGATAAAATGGCTGGTCGTCATGGCAACAAAGGAGTTATTTCCAAAATTGTGCCTGTTGAAGATTTGCCTTATCTAGAAGATGGCACGCCTGTTGATATTATTTTATCTCCATTAGGTATTATTTCAAGAATGAACATAGGACAACTTTTAGAAGCGCATTTAGGCATGGCAGCTAAACGTTTAAATTATAAAATAACTGTTCCTCCTTTAAATGGGGTTTCTAAAGAAAAAATTCAAGAAGAATTAGTTAGGTCTGGTATGCCTAATAATGGAAAACTTGTTTTGTATGATGGTCGCACTGGCAAGCCTTTTGATAATAAAGTGGCGGTTGGTTATGGCTATATGATGAAACTTAATCATATGGTTGAGGATAAAATTCATCAAAGATCGATTGGTCCATATTCATTAATTACTCAACAGCCGTTGGGCGGTAAAGCTCAATTTGGCGGTCAACGTTTTGGTGAAATGGAAGTTTGGGCATTGGAAGCGTACGGCGCTGCTCATACTTTGCAGGAAATATTAACCATTAAATCAGATGATGTTCCTGGAAGAAGCAAGGCCTACGAAGCAATTATTAAAGGAGAGGTTATTAAAAAGCTTAATGTTCCTGAATCTTTTAATGTTTTAATTAGAGAATTTAAAGGTTTATGTCTTGATGTTGAATTATTAAAAGATGGTAAAGCCATTAAATTAGAGCGTCAAGGCGATGATAAGCCAACAGAATAAATAACAATAATTTTAAATATAATAACATTATGCTTAATCCAATAAAAGTTACTGATTTCAATGCTATTAAATTAAAATTAGCATCACCTGAAAATATTTTAGATTGGTCGCATGGAGAAGTAATCAGGCCAGAAACAATTAATTATCGCACTCAAAAGCCAGAAAAAGATGGATTGTTTTGTGAACGTATTTTTGGTCCTTCAAAAGACTGGGAATGTTGTTGTGGTAAGTATAAAAAAATAAGATATAAAGGCATAGTTTGTGATAAATGCGGAGTAGAAATAACTCGCAGTTTGGTTAGACGTGAAAGAATGGGACATATTAAATTAGAAGCCCCAGTATCTCATATTTGGTTTTTGCGTGGTACTTCTTCTAAAATTGGTTTAATTTTAGATTTGTCAATGCAAGCGTTAGAAAAAGTTGTTTATTTTGCTAGCTTTGTTATTACTGAAGTTAATGAAGAATTGCGACAAGCAACAATTGAACAAATAAAACAAGAATATAAGAATAAGAAAAAGATGATTGAAAATGATTTTGTTAGGCATGCTACAGAAGTAAAAAATAAAAAAGGCGTACTATTAAATCAGAATAAAAAAGAAGATGAAATAGTAGGTATAATTAAACGAGAAATAAATGCCTTAGAAGAGATAAAAAATAATAAAATTGATAATCTTGACCAGGCCTTTGATCAAGCGCAAAAAGAATTGAAAGAATTAAAGCCATTAACAGTTATTTCTGAAAGTATTTATCAAAATCTTAGTTTAAAATATGGTCATATTTTTACAGCTGATATTGGAGCAGAAGCAATTAGAAAAATGTTGAGTAATATTGATTTGGCTAAAACAATTGTTGGGCTGGAGAAAGATTTAAAAAATGCTAAAGATTTAAAAAAAGACAAACTAGCCAAACGTTTAAAGCTTTTAAGAAATTTAATGGTTAATAATTTCAGGCCAGAGTGGATGATTTTAACTGTAGTACCTGTAATTCCTCCTGATTTGCGTCCAATGGTGCCACTTGATGGTGGGCGTTTTGCTACTTCTGACCTTAATGATTTATATCGACGTATTATTAATCGTAATAATCGTTTGCATCAGCTTATTGAACTTAACGCGCCAGAAGTAATTTGTCGTAATGAAAAAAGAATGTTGCAGGAAGCAGTTGATGCTTTAATTGATAATTCTATTAGATATGGCAAGACCGTTGTTGCATCTACCGGACAAAAAAGAATGCTTAAATCATTGGCTGACTCTTTAAAGGGCAAACAAGGACGTTTTCGTCAAAATTTACTTGGAAAAAGAATTGATTATTCTGGTCGCAGTGTTATTGTTGTTAATCCTTATTTAAAGCTAGATCAATGTGGTTTGCCTAAGCGTATGGCGCTAGAACTGTTTAAGCCGTTTATTGTTAGCAAATTAATTAAGCAAGAAATTGTTCATAATGTTCGTAGCGCTTCTCGTTTTATTGAAGCAGGTCATGATGAAGTTTGGGATATTTTAGAAGAAATTATTAAAAACGCTTATGTGCTGCTTAATCGCGCTCCAACTTTACATCGTTTAAGTATTCAAGCTTTTAAACCAATTTTAATTGAAGGTTTGGCTATTCAAATTCATCCTTTAGTTTGTACGGCTTTTAATGCAGATTTTGACGGCGACCAGATGGCTGTTCATGTTCCTTTAACAGAAGAGGCCATTATTGAGGCGCGCGATATAATGTTAGCGTCTCATAATTTATTAAAACCTGCGACTGGCGATCCTGTTGTAACACCAAACCAGGACATTGTTTGGGGCGTGTTTTATATGACAAGTGAAATTGCTGACCAAGGCATTGATGAAGATGAAAAAACAAACAAATGTCTTTATTCCATTGCAGAAGCCAAAATAGCTTATTCATTGGAGCATATTAAATTACAACAATTTATAAAAGTTATAATAAATAAAGAAGTTGTTAAAACAACTACTGGAAGAATTCTTTTTAATGAAATTTTGCCAACTAAATTAAGATATGTAAATGAAGTGGTTGGTAAAAATAAAGTAAAAAATATTATTAAAAAATGCTTGCGTCTTTATGGCGAAGAACAAACAATTCAGTTATTAGACAAATTGAAAAATATGAGTTTTGAGTATATTACTAAGAGTGGTTTGTCTTGGAGTATTGAAGATTTGCCTGAATTAACAATTAAAGATAACTTAATCAATGAAGCTTTAGGGCAAGCTGAAGAAGTGCAAGAACAGTACAATGATGGTTTATTAACCGACAGTGAACGTTATAGTAAAATTATTGAATTATGGACTAACACTAAAGAGCGAGTAACCGAAGTTTGTCGTAAAGGATTATCTCTTAATAGTCCACTTTATTCAATGATTGAGTCTGGGGCTCGTGGTACATGGGCTCAGTTAACTCAAATTTTAGGCATGAAAGGGCTGGTTACATCCCCTAGTGGTGAAATTATTGAATTACCTGTTAAAGGAAATTTTAAAAAAGGTTTTAGTGTTTTGGAATATTTTATTGCAACCCATGGTGTGCGTAAAGGTTTATCTGATACGGCTTTACGTACTTCTAGCGCTGGTTATTTAACTCGTCGTTTAGTTGATGTTGCCCAAGAAATGGTTGTGATTAAAGATGATTGCGGGGATAATAAAGGATTATTAATTACTAAAAATGAAAGCGAAGAAATGGATGAAAGTCTTGTCAAAAGAATGGTTGGCCGTTATCTAGTTAATGATTTAAAAAATAGTAAAAATAAGGTTTTGGTTAAAGCAGGGGGGTTAGTTACAGAAGAAATTGCTGATAAAATTGAACAAGAAGATATAAAAGAAGCAACAATTAGATCAATTCTTAGTTGCAAGCTTAATAGGGGAGTTTGCGTTAAATGCTATGGTTATGATTTGGCTTATAATAAATTAGTTAAAACAGGCACAGCAGTAGGAGTTATTGCAGCCCAATCAATTGGAGAGCCAGGTACTCAGTTAACCATGAGAACTTTTCATACTGGAGGTGTTGCTGGCGGACAAGACGATATTACTCAAGGTTTAACTAGGGTAGAAGAAATTTTTGAAGCACGGCCACCAAAAAGAAAAGCTTTTATTGCTGATGTGGCCGGTAGAGTTAAAATTGAAATAGCGCAAAAAACAGTTACTAATGATTTGGGCGAAGTGGTTGCTTCCAGTCCGCATACAAAACTTTTGAAAATTTATTACGAAGGCGTAGAAACTGATAAATATTTTTTTATTGATATTATCAAGGAAACAACTTTGGAAGATCAATCTTCTAAGGCTAGTAAAAAAGATATAAAGATTTTAGTTAAAGATGATCAAGAAGTGGCAAAAAACGCTGATTTATTTTCTATTGGCAAAAAAATTATTAAAGCCAAAAGAGCTGGTATAATTAAAGTGGAAAATAAATTAATAAAAGTAACAACAGTTGTTGAAAAATTTAAAGAATTTATTGTGCCAAAAGGTTTTGGTATTTGGGTTAAAGATAATGATAAAGTAAATATAGGCGATCAGTTAACTGAGGGTAGCTTGGATTTACAGCAACTTTATAAATTGCGTGGTAAATTAGAAACTCAAAAGTATATTATTAAAGAAATTCAATATGTTTATTCTTCACAAGGGCAGCCATTAAATGATAAACATATAGAAATAATTTCTAATCAAATGTTTTCGCGTATTTTTGTTCAAGATATTGGCGACACTGAATTATTATTAGGAGAAATAATAGAAAAAGCGATTTTTGATCGTACAAACAAGAAAATTAAAAAGCAAGGCAAAAAAGTAGCGCAAGGAGAACAACTTTTATTAGGAATTACAAAAGCTTCATTGACTACTAATAGCTTTTTGTCAGCAGCGTCTTTTCAAGAAACAGCTAGGGTTTTAATTGAAGCTGCCGTAGCAGGTAAGGTTGATTATTTAGAAGGCTTAAAAGAAAACGTGATTATTGGTTGTCCGATTCCAGCAGGTACTGGATTTGTAGCAAAAGATAAATAGAGTATTCGGCAACAGACTTATTTTTACAAATTATATTTTTTAATATTCTCATCAGCTATTTGCTGGATAAATTTTAATTGTTTTTCACCAGTCTTATTTTTGAAAAGATGTTTAAATCTGCCTTGTTGTTTTAAATATTCTTCAACTGGCGTTTTGGGAGAATTAATTTTTAGTGAATTTGTTAATACGCCATTAGCATATTCAATTATTGGATAAAGACCAGTTTGAACAGCTAATTTTCCAAGCTCAATGGTTTGGTTAGGTTTAATTTTCCAACCAGGCACGCAAGGCACTAAGATTTGAATATAACTCGGCCCATTAATTGTTTGAGCCTTTTTTATTTTAGCAATAACATCTGATGGATAACTAACAGTAGTTTGCGCAACGTATTTTAAGCCATGAGCCAAAGCAAGGGCAATCATATTTTTTTTAAATAAATGTGAACCAATGGCGCTAATTTTATGACCACTGCTTGCTGGTGTTGTTGTGGTATTGGCAGCCCATGGAGTAGCTGCGCTAGCTTGGGCGCCAGTGTTCATATAGCCCTCGTTGTCATAACAAATATAAATAATATTTTCATTTCTAGTCCACATACCGCTTAATAAACCAAACCCAATATCAAAAGTAGAGCCATCTCCTCCTTGAGCAACTACTTTTATTCTGGAGGATGAGGAGGGCTGAGCTTGTGGAATAAGTGGAGCTGAGCTTCCACACTGACAAGAGGGGATAAGGGGGGTTATATTTTTTTCTTTATAATCAAGCGCTGCTCTAATGCCCGAAGCTACAGCTGGAGCATTTTCAAACAGTGAATGAATCCATGGCATGCCCCAACTTGATTCAGGATAAACAGTTGTTGTTACTTCCAAACATCCAGTAGCATTGGCAATAATGGTGTTTGGTCCTAATGTGTCAGCAACTATGCGCGCGGCAATAATTTGTCCACAACCAGCGCAGGCATGATGATTAGGAGAAAGAAGGCTTTTTGGTGAAGTTTCTAAGGGGTTTTTTATTATTGTTTTATTTGTTATTGTTGACATAGTAATTTATGATTTTGATATTTCTTATCTAAAATTTTATTATTTATCAGTAAATTTAAAATATGTTTTAATTCTTGAGATTTTTTTAAAGTAAATCCATTAACATCTCTAATTTCATATGGAAGCGTGCCAGTACGAATTATTTGTTTAAACATCATTTTAACAGCCGTGCTAATGTCTAATCCTAATCCTTTAAATTTTTTAAACCAATAATCTTTTCCATAATATTAAAGTTAATTCTTAGATTAACTTTAATTTATTAAAAGATTAACTTATTGTCAAATTTTTGCTTTTGATTTATTCATAAATTTAATTATCTGAACCATTGAAACTGTCTACTAGAGGTTTAGTCTCCAAAGCCTTTGAGGCTAAACCTCTAGTAATTCCCAAGGGTAAACGCAATTATTTTTTTTCTCTCCATCTAATCCAACTATTTTATATTTATCAATTTTATATTTATCTAAAAAATAATCAATAGCGGTTTTATTAAATTGTCTAAAATTAAGCTTGGCTTCAATCGGTAATAGATTATTTTTAAGAGTTAGGATAAAATCAATTTCTTTTTTGTCTTGCGTGCGCCAGTAAAAAATATTTTCTGATTTATATTTTTTTATAAGTTCTGTAAATATGCTGGTTTCAAAACTATGCCCGATAATTTCGCGAGGCAAGGCGCGGAGCCAGAGTATATGACATAATCCTGTATCGTAAAAATAAATTTTTGGGGTTTTAAAAAGTTCGGAACGAACATTGCGACTGAATGGTTTCAAAAGTTTAATAACATAAGTGTTTTCCAAAAGAAAAAGATATTTTTCTATAGTTGGCTTTGACAAGTCAGCGGCGTTGGCGAGTTCAGTGATATTTAATAATTGTCCATTTTGCGCTGATAGAATTCGCAATAGTTTATTAAATTTATTTATGTCTTTTATGTCCGCCAAGTCCCTAATGTCTTTTCTGACATAAGTATTAATAATTTGTTCAAGAAATTTTTCTTTTTTTTCTATATTTTTTGTTAAAACAATTTGAGGGTATCCTCCATAAAGAACAAATTCTGAATATAACTCTTTAAGTTCATTAATAACTATATTTGAAGTTATGTTTTTTTCTTTAATCAGTTGATAATTTTTAAATAATAAAAATTCGCGGAAAGAAAGCGGAAAGATTTCAAAGTTGATTGTCCTGCCAACTAAAGAATTTTTAAATTTTTTTCTTATTTCAAAACTGGAAGATCCTGAAACTATAAGTTTTATGTATTTATAATGATCAGCCATGAGCTTTAAAAAAGACGATGGATTTTCTAAATATTGTATTTCATCAATAAAAACAAATAATTTTTTAGTAACAGAAAAAGATTTAATGTCCAATTTTTCTTCTATCAGACTGTTCAGCGCGTCCGCTCCTTTGTTTAGTTCGTCAAGAAATCGTTCGTCCTCAAGATCTATGTAATATGTTGTTTCACCTTTGTTTTTTAAATAGTTTTCAAGATAATAGAGCAAGTGAGTTTTGCCAACTTGTCTAGCGCCATGAAGCACAATTATACCATCGTCGTCTATATATTTGCTAATTTCTTCAAAAATATCTCTTTTATATATTTTATTATCCATTTTGGCTAATAATAAAGGAAAGTATTAAATATAAATTATACTGTAGTTTATTTTATATTAAATATAAAATAAAGTCAAATTTTT
>JAHJAP010000062.1 GCA_018813805.1 Patescibacteria group bacterium | reverse complement strand
AAAACACACATCAAGCCTTTGATATAGGCGATAACATTTTTAGGTAAAGACATAGAGTTTTATTTTTGTTTTTATAGTTTCACCTCTATTCTACCATCTTTACCTTAACTTTAGCTAATTTTTCAAAGTGCGTAAGTACTGTAAATAATTATTCTTGCTAAATATACCTTTAAAATATATAATGACATCCTCCCCGCAAATTGCTTCGCTAATTGTGGAGTTTCCTTGTATCATAAAAATATTCAAATTCCCTTACTATAAAATAATTGTTTTAATTTTGCTTTTTGGTAGTTATTGATCTGGCCGTAAACAGTCAAATACATATTATCTTTGGTAAAAACTTTATTCACAACATGATATATATCTTTAGCAGATATATTGGCAAATTTTTTTGTAAACTCTTCCGGTGTGAATATAAACTTTTCTTCAATTTTGCCCTTCTGATTAAGTATTGTTACAGCTTGACAACCTATCCATAATGCCATATCATCACTTGTTTCAGATTGAATAGAATTCCTGCTTGATATTATTTTTTTAATTTTATTAATCTCTTTATTGCTTATTCCGCTTGATTTGATTCTATTATATTCGAAAATGATTTCTCTTATGGCCGAAATTAAATCCTTTTTCATTACAGCAGCTTGAGTAGCCAAATAGCCGGTTCGGGAAAAAAATTCTGCGTTAGTTTGGATATAATATACCAACCCCCTTTTTTCCCTTAAATTAATATTATTCCTTGAACTCAAGCAGCCGCCAAGCATGACTGAAATAAACCTTAGGACATATTCATCTTTATCTCTTAATGCCCCAATTTTATAGCCAATAGAAAAATGGATTTGGTTTGCCTTTTTTTTATATATTCTAATGTTTGAACCATTATTCTTTTTTTTATAAATTTCAATACTTTGTAAACTTTTTTTCTTTTTTTCAGAAAATTTTTTTTTAGCTTTTTCAATTACGGATTTTTCGATATTTCCAGCAAGGCAAATGATAATATTATTTGAAGTAAAATTTTTGCAATAAAAATCATTTAGCATTTTTTGCGTAAATGAATTAATGTTCTTTTTTGTCCCAATTATGGGCATTCCTACAAATTGGTTTTCAAAGATGTCTCCTGCATTCATCATAGGATTTTCTTCATATAAAACGCATTCATCTATAATAGACCTTCTTTCTATTTCAATATCAGATAATGATAATTTTGGATGGAAAATTATTTCATTTAATATACTCAAAGCGATATCAATATTTTCTTTCTTTGTTTTAATGCCAAAGCTCATATACTCTTTAGAAGTAAACGCTTCCAGGTTTCCGCCAATATTGTCGATTTCTATTAATAATTTATCAGAATTGGGAAATTTTTTTGTCCCGCGCAGCAGAATATGTTCCAAAAAATGGGATATTCCATTATTTGAAACATTTTCTTTATACGGCCCTACTGCAATAAAAATGTAAACAGAAGCTGATTTGGCTGACTTATCGGCATGGACTATAAAATTTATACCATTTTTTGTTTTAAATATCTTTTTAGCCATTTTTTATTGGGAAGAAAATTTATCAAAAAAATAAGATTTAAGATTGTCAATTTTAATCCTTTCCTGCTCCATTGAATCTCTATCCCTGATCGTAACCGAATCGTCTTTTTCGATTGTATCAAAATCGACAGTAACGCAATATGGAGTGCCAATTTCATCTTGCCTTCTATATCTTTTTCCGATATTACCATTATCATCAAATTCACACATATAATTGTCTGATAACATATCATGTAATTCCTTGGCTTTTGCAACTAACTTTTCTTTATTTTTTAATAATGGGAAAATAGCAACCTTGATCGGTGCAAGCCTCTTGTCTAATTTTAGGACTATCCTTGATTCCCCGTCAATTTCTTCTTCTGTGTAAGCTTCATGCAAGAAAGCTAAAAGCATCCTGTTTAAGCCTACGGATGTCTCCATTATATTGGGGATTATTGCCGTATTTGTAGCTGGATCCCTATAATCCAATTTTTTGCCTGAAAATTTAGAATGTTGGCTTAAATCCCAATCTCCTCTTTGGTGTATCCCCTCTAATTCCTTGAAGCCGCCGAGTGCTTCAAAATTATATTCTATGTCCCATGCTTCCGCCGCGTAATGTGCCAATTTTATATGTTTATACCATTTTAAATTTTCTTCTTTTATTCCATAATTAAGATACCAGTCCCATCTAATGTTTTTCCATTCTGAAAATTTCCGGCCCATATCCTTAGGGTCCAAAAAATACTGCAGTTCCATCTGCTCGAACTCCCTTGTCCTAAATATAAACTGTCGCGCAACTATTTCATTCCTGAAAGCTTTGCCGATTTGGGCGATGCCGAAAGGCAATTTTACCCTGCTTGAATCAAGGACATTTTTGTAATTCAAGTAGATGCCGCCGCAAGTTTCCGGCCGCAAATAAACAACATTTTCATCGGACAATTCTTCAGTTGGAGAGCCGAGATTCGACTTGACCATCAATGAGAACATTTTTGCTTTAGTTAAATCTTTGCTTCCGCAATTAATACATTTCAAATCTTTTCCTTCTTTTGATAATTTTTCTATTTGAATATTAATTTCATCTGCTGTCATTTTATCTGCATCAATGCCGAAAGCTTCAAGCATGTGGTCAGCCCCCATTCTTGCCTTGCATTTCTTGCAATCAATCTGGGGATCATCAAAACCGTCAATATGGCCGCTTGCTTTCCATGTCATCGGGTGCATGAAAATGCCTGAGTCCAATCCGACAACATCCTGCCTTTTTTGGACCATGGATTTCCACCAGGCTTTTTCAAGATTATTCTTCAATTCAACGCCCATGGGTCCGTAATCATAAACTGCTGCAAATCCTCCATATATGTCAGAGGAAGGAAATACAAATCCTCTGCGCTTGCACAGGGAAACCAATTTTTCAATTGTTTTATTTTTTTTCTCGTTCATAAATTTATTGTTAATATTAAAAAGATCTCGTTCAAATAATCTTTCCCAAAATTACTAGAACGAGATTTCCCGCGGTTCCATCTAGCTTCCCCAATAATTTGATAATTATATATAAAATCAGGGTATCTTAATTATACTAAGTAAACTTTTTCCACAATTTTGTAGGGAGAGTGCCAAATTCTCCAAGTTTATTTAATAGTAATTACAATATATATATTTTTTGATTAAAAGTCAATATTTAAAAATACAGACGCCATGCTTCAGCGTCTGTATTTTTTTGCCATTATGCTTTCCGCATTTTTGTAAAACACCATATTCTTCACTTTTTGTTCAGCAGGATTTTCAAGGCCCAAAGAAAGGATTGAATCCCTTGCAGCCTTAAGACATTCAATGTATAGCAGCCCGAAATGCGGACATTCATGTAAGACTCAAACTCCTTTGGATCGAGCCAGCTCCACTTTTCCCTTCCTTTAATCCTGATGGAATTATAAATCAAACTTTTCTCCCACTTTCCTCGGAGAAAAGCTAAGGGAGCGTCGCTTCCGAAAACAATCCTATCAGGACCAATCAATCGCAAGGCCAGGCTGATTATTTCACTGGATGCATTGAAAGACGTATCAAGATATATATTTCTATAGGATGAAATTGCAAAAAATGCTTCCGCAACCCCGTCTTCTTTTTCCTGATGATTGCCCATGTGTGCCACCAGAAATGTTGCTTTTTTATATTTCTTTGCCAATGCTGTCAGTTCATCAATATGCTGAATTAAATTTTTCGGCAAATGCAGAACAAGAAATGACTGGAATTTATCGACTATTCTTATTATTTTTTCTGGAAACACATCATCGATTCTGGTTTTTCCAATTTTCTGTTCATTTGAAGGATACATTTTCAACCCTGCAAATCCTTTGGAGAATGCGGATTTCAGCCTAGCTTCATCGATATTCCTGGTCATCGTGTAAATCGGAATTACCCTTCTATCAATTTTGCTTATCCTCAACATGGCGGAATTGTTTTCTTCTTCATCAGCGGCAAAAGGAAGCCCCATCATGGACCATTGCCATGAAATGCCGGAAAAAACCGAAGAAAATATTTCTACATGATTTTCATATTCGAAAAAGTTTACCATCTCGCTGACTGTTTTTGCCTTTTCATTGACCATTCGGTAATTACGAAATATTCCATGGCAATGAACATGAAAATCAATAATTGTATCCAGCAGCCAACTCGCCAAATATTCTATTTCTTTTTTTTCTACTGCACTCAAGTTTGTGATGCTTTTTATATTCATGGCTGTCTCCTGTTTTAAAGAACCATTTAATTATCTAATTACTTTCAGTACTTACGCACTTTGAAAAATTAGCTAAAGTTAAGGTAAAGATGGTAGAATAGAGGTGAAACTATAAAAACAAAAATAAAACTCTATGTCTTTACCTAAAAATGTTATCGCCTATATCAAAGGCTTGATGTGTGTTTT
>JAHJAP010000007.1 GCA_018813805.1 Patescibacteria group bacterium | reverse complement strand
ATATTATTTTTAAAAAAATAATATAATAAGGGGAAAAAAATTGCGGCAATAATGGCGTGGCTACTTGGAAAACTAAAATTTGTTTCAGAAATTAATCCTTCAATCGGCCTGTCTCTTTGGATAAATATTTTTAAAATATAGCTAAACATAATTCCTCCACCTAAGCCAGTTAAATATAAAGAAAAAAAGTACCATTTTTTTTGATAAATAAACAAACTTAATATTATTAAAGATAAAACTAAAAAATTAATTGGTTCAAAAATATTTGTTAGTAAAATCATTATTTTGCTAAGCCATGGCTGCCATAATAAAACAATTTTTTCATTAATCCAAAGATCAATACTAAGTACTGATTTTTTTATTAAAACATCTTCTAGCGTTTTAGAAAAAATATAAAGAGAAAAAATGTTTAATAATAAATAACGAAAATGCTTAGTTAAAAACGCATGTTTGATTTTATTTAAATAATAATAAGTCGCTGCAATAATTAAACTAATAAGTGTTGCAAAAAAGAAATATTTTCCAATATGAGTGCTAATAATTTTATAACTACTGCCAAAAAAATAACCAATAAACACGGCGGTTATTGACCAAAGCAATGCCGCCAAGCAATTTAAAATTAAAAATCTTATATAACCAATTTTAGAAATGCCAGCAATAAATGGAATAAAAGCTCGAGTAAATGGATTAAGTCTGCCAAGAATAATTGCTTTGCCAGAATTAGAATTAAATAAAGAATAGGCCTTGTCAAGATGTTTAGTTTTTAAAAATAATCCTTTTCTATGTTTAAGAATAAAAGAAATGCCATATTTTCTGCCAAGAAAATAACCAATAAAATCACCAATCATGGCGCCTATTGTTGCTAATAAAATAATATAAGTTGTTTTAAAAACACCTAGCTGAATAAAAAAACCACTAGCAATAACCATTGAGTGCCCCGGGAAAATTGAACCAATCGCAGGCAAGGCTTCTAAGAGTGAAGAAAAAAATAAAATAAAATAACCCCAGTTATCTAAAAATGGAAGTAAATTATTAAAAATTTGATTTTCTAAAATCATAAATTAATGTTGATATGGCCTGACAATTTTTAAAATATCAAAAATAGTGATCATTATAAGTGGCGTTATTAAAGATAATGATAAATATGACCAGTTAAGAGGCGCTGTTTCAAATATTTTATTTAATGGCGTATAGATAATAGCAAGCGTAGCAATTAATGAAATAATTGATGTATATACTAGCGATTTATTAACAAAAAAAGATCGAGTTAAAACTCCTTTACGGAAAGACCTAAAATTAAAAGCATTGGCGATTTCCATAAATATTAAAGTTGTTAATGCGATAGTTCTTGCGGTTGCAAGGTCAGTGTTTAAAATTTTTAAAGAAAAAAAGTAAACAGCAAAAGTTAAAACAGTCATTATTGTTCCTGCCAATAGCAGAAATGACATTGATTTTTTGTTTAATATGTCGGATTTTTTTCTGGGTTTAATTGTCATTATATCATCCGTAGAACGATTAGTAGCAAGAGAGATCGCAGGCAAATTATCAGTAACTAAATTTATAAATAATATTTGAAGTGCTAGAAGAGGTAGGGGCAGTTTAAAAAGTATGCCCAAAAAAATTATAAATAATTCCGCGTAATTACATGAAAGCTGGTAAGCAACAAATTTTTGAATATTATTAAAAATCGTTCGGCCCTCTTTTATAGCTGTTACTATGGTAGAAAAATTATTATCTTTTAATATTAAATCTCCGACTTCTCTAGTAACATCTGTTCCTCCTTTGCCCATAGCAACGCCAACATGAGCTTCTTTAAGGGCAGGCGCGTCATTTACTCCGTCTCCAGTCATAGTAACAATTTCGCCTATTTTTTTAAAAATAGATACTAATCTTAATTTATGATCAGGTCTAACGCGAGCAAAAATTACAACAGATTTAATTTTTTTTATAAGTTCATCATCTGACAATCTATCTATTTCTTCGCCGTTTAATGTTTTGCCAATTAAACCGATTTCGTTTCCTATTTGAACGGCTGTTTTTTCACTATCTCCTGTTATCATTTTGACTTTTATGCCAGCGCGCGTGCAAGAAGCAATTGAATGTTTAATTTCTTCTCTTGGCGGATCTTCAATCGCTGCTAAACCTAAAAAAACTAAATTTTGCTCAAAATTATTTTTTTGAATTAAAGTTGATTTTTTGTAAGCCAAGGCGATTACCCTTGCAGCCTTGTTCGTGGCTTGATTGTTAAATTTTAATATCGCGTTTTTGTCAGAGTTTGATAATTTGATTATTTTATTTTCTTTTTGAATAAAAGCGCATTTTTCTAAAATTATTTCTGGCGCGCCCTTGGAATAAATAATACCATTATTTTCTTTTTCACAATAAACAGTCATTATTTTTTTTTCAGAACTAAAAGGAATTTCGTTTTTTCTTTTTTCATCTAAATCATCTTTATAAATTCCCATTTTAGCAGCCATAATTAATAATGAAACTTCTGTGGGAGAGCCATTTGCGCTAAATTCCATATCAATTCCTTTCCTTTCAATTATTGCATCATTGCATAGCGCAGCGGTTTTAAAAAAATATTTTAAACATAAATCATTTTTATTTTTAATTAATTTGTTAGCAAGAAGCAAGTCTCCTTTTATTTTATAGCCAACGCCAGTTATATCATATATTTTATTTGAACAAAATATTTGTTTTACTGTCATTTCACCTTTAGTTAATGTGCCTGTTTTGTCAGCGCAGATTAAAGTTGTTTCTCCTAAAGTTTCAATTATTGACATCCTGTTAACAATGGCATTTTTTTTGGCCATCTTGTGAGCTCCTATTGCAAGCATTGAGGTAAGAATAACAGGAAATCCTTCTGGAAAAGCAGAAACAGATAATGCAATAACAACTATTAAAATTTCAACGAAAACTTCATAAGTTAAAACATCGCTTCGCGTAAGCATTATAGCGCCTATTATAAATGAGATAAGCAAAGAAATAATGGTCATATGCTTTGCGATCTTGTTAATTTTAATTTGAAGAGGTAATTCTTTTTGTGTTACTGATATCATTTTGGCGATTTTGCCAAAGTTAGTTGCCATTCCAGTGCTTATTACCCTTGCTATGCATTTGCCTGAAATGATGCACGTACCCATAAAGACCATATTTTTATCTTCAGGCACATTGTTTGTGAGAACTTCTTTTTTTATTGCAGAAGATTCTCCAGTTAAAATTGCTTCATCAGCGCGTAATTCATTTTCTTCCAGAATTAAACAATCAGCTGGAATTTTTTCTCCAGTTCTTAAAATTACAATATCTTCCGGAACTATTTCTCGCGCTGGAATTTCAATTTCCTTGCCATCTCTAACAACAATCGTCATTGGCATAATCATCTGTTTTAGCGCTTTAATTGCTTTTTCCGCTTTGTATTCCTGAATAAAACCAGATCCTATTACTATAATAATAACAATAAGTATCGCATATCCAGTGATTGGCTTGTTAACAAAAAAAGACAACAAGACAGAAGCGAATAAAAGATAAACAATGAAATTTTTTTTAACTTGCCTTAAAAAAATTGAAAATGGAGAAATTTTATTTATTTCTTTTATTTCATTATATCCATACTCTTTTAATTTTTTTTGTGCTTCTTTTTGACTAAGTCCTTTTGTTTTTTGCATTTTAAAAAATTTCTTTGAAATTATAAAATTTATGTTCAACGGGTCTGTCGCCAAATACTCGAAAGAGTATTCGGCGACAGACCCTCAACAAAGCATTTAACAACAGCTTTTTATAAACTTTCCAATACTGCTAGTGTTTCTTGGGCATTTTTTTTATGACTAAAATGATTAATTCTAAAATATCCTTTTTTAATTAAATCTTGTCTTAAATTATTATCAATTATAATCTTTGCAATAGCCTTGGCCATCTTGTTTTTATCAAATGGGTTAAACAACAAGGCTGAATCTTGAACCACCTCAGGTATTGACGCAACATTAGAAGCTGCTATTGGCGTGCCGCAAGCCATGGCTTGAAGTAACGGAATGCCAAAGCCTTCATAATATGAGGGAAAAATTAAGGCAGTTGCCCCGTTATAAATAAATGGTATATCTTTTTCAGGCATCCAGCCAGTTAAAATAATTTCATTATCAATATTAAATTCTTGAATAACATTTTTAATTTCATCAAAGCTATAACTAGCACATCCAACTAAAACTAATTTATGTTTAATTTTTGGATACTGTTCTCTCATAATAGCATAAGCCTCTATTAATGTTGAAATATTTTTTTTCTTTTCTAGGCGGCCAATATAAAAAATATAAGGACCTTCTATCCCATATTGGTTTAAAACTTTATTTATTTCTTCTAAATTATTAATTTTTTGATAAAGCTTATTATCATATCCATGATAAATAACTTTGATATCTTTTGGTTTGGTTGAATAAAATTTTATAATCTCACTTTGAGAAAAGCGAGAAACTGTTATTATTTTTTGAGCGTGTTTTAGGGTAAATTTAGTTGACCATTTATAGTAATCGTAAATATTAGCTTCATATTTTCCTAATGTTACGATTTTAGTTAATAAATTTAATAAGCTATGCCAAAATTTACTAACCGAATTAATTCTTTCGCGGCTATAAAGTCGGTGTTTACGAATAAAACCAATATCATGTAAAGTAACTACTGATTTGCGCGGGTGAATAATTGGCAAGGTGTGAGCTGGTATAAATAAAATATCTGGAGGATGAAATAGCATTTCTAAAGATAATGCGATTTGAGTCCAAAAAAATGGTAAAAAATGTTTGATAATTTTGCAACGAAAATTATTATAAGGACTTTTTATTTTTTGCCAATTCTTTTTATCAATACAAATTTCTGTTTTTTGAAATTCTGTTTGATTAGATGTTAAATCAGCCAATCCATTAGTTAATGGTTTGTCAGTATATAAGACATATTGATTGTTTGCGTCAATCTTGGCCAATTCTCTAATTAGATGATAAGAATACCATTCAACCCCGCCTTTATATTGCTTATTGGCCCTACTGGCGTCAATGCCAATTAACATAATGTAAATGAATTATGAAGCGTGAATTATGAAAAAATAAAACTTATGGATTGTTGATTAAGTTCGTAATAATAAGAGAAAATGTTTTATGTGTAATGGGTCTGTCGCCGAATACCGTATTCGGCGACAGACCCATAATGCGGAACTGATAAACAGAAATTGGGTGGCTACTGGGAATTGAACCCAGTTCGTCGGGACCACAACCCGATGTATTAACCGTTATACGATAGCCACCATAATTTTTTAAGCAATTTTATAAAAATAAACTTTATCTTTATCTAATTGAATAATTTTTTGTGGATTAATATTATGCATTGGAAATTGATAACTAATAATAATTGCGCCAGATTTACATTCTTTATTAAATTTTTCTTTAAGCTTGTCCATTGTTTTTAAATTAAGATAACAATAAATCAAATTGGCATCACTTAAATTAATATTAAATAAATTTTTT
>JAHJAP010000061.1 GCA_018813805.1 Patescibacteria group bacterium | reverse complement strand
AATTAGGCAAGACTTTTACCAGGCGGCTATATGTTAGGCGACGGAGCTAAAACTCCAACACGGCGATTCATAGCCCGCAATTGATAAAAGCATACCAAAAATGGTATACTTTTAGTATACGAACACGGCATATCTGGTTACAGAAATTTACTTGTAACATATAAGGAATGTAAATTTCTTCCACCCAAATTTTATTAAGCTTCGCTTGAATAAAACTTCAGATATTCCGATGACGTTATACGCAATTCAAAAAATATTTTTCTTTTAATAAGGAATTTTGACAGGCTTTTTTAAAGGGGAATAAGGTGTTTTCTCCGCTCCGCTACGAAAACAATTTATTTATAAAGGAATACAACTTAAATTGAAAATATGGCGTTAATAAAAACATTTAGAGAAATTACAAAGTCCGATACCGCAATAGCAGGTGGTAAAGGAGCTTCGCTTGGAGAAATGACGCGGGCGGGTATTCCAGTGCCGCCCGGTTTTGTGATACTCTCTGACGTATTTGAAAAATTTTTAGAGGAATCTGATCTGAATGTTGAAATTGATTCCATACTACATTCTGTGGATCATCAAGAAATGCACACAATAGAGGGTGCTTCGAAAAAAATAAAGGCGTTAATCATGTTGGCAAAAATGCCAAAGGATATTGCCAACGAGATACAAAATTTTTACCCAAAACTTAATTCTCAATTTGTTGCTGTTCGTTCAAGCGCAACCGCCGAAGATAGCTCTGCAGCCGCTTGGGCGGGCCAGCTTGAAAGTTATTTAAATACAACGGAATCTAATTTGTTAGAAAATGTAAAAAGGTGCTGGGCATCTCTTTTTACACCTCGTGCCATATTTTACAGATTTGAAAAAGAATTGCACAAACAAAAAATTTCAGTTGCGGTTGTAGTGCAGAAAATGGTCGAAAGTGAAGTTTCAGGCGTAGCTTTTTCTGTTCACCCCGTAACACAAGATAAAAATCAACTTATTATTGAAGCTGGTTTTGGCCTTGGCGAGGCAATAGTTTCAGGGCAAATAACGCCAGATAGTTATGTGGTAGAAAAACAACCGCGACGGATTATTGATAAAAATGTTCAAATCCAAACCAAAGGGCTTTATCGCGCCGAAAATGGCAGCAACGAATGGAGAGATATTCCAAAAGAGCAAGGAGAAAAACAAATTTTGTCTGATATTAAAATTTTAGAGCTTTCGAAAATCATTTTGCGTATTGAAAAACATTATGGCTTTCCTTGTGATATTGAATGGACGTACGAGAAAGGCAAATTTTACATTGTGCAAAGCAGGCCCATAACAACATTAAATTTAGAGCGCCAAAAAGAAAAAACCAAATATATAAAAGAGTTCGCGAGAAATTATTCCTTATTTCAGGTAATTATATTTACAGAATTTAACAAACGTTCCGCCCCAGAGTTCAATATCCAAGTTGATAATGGTCACCCGCTTTTTATCCATGACGGTGGACCTTTGGTCAAAATTTATTTCCCGCCCGGGGAAGTAAAAAAAATATTCAGACAGTTCGGGCAAGTGGCTTCCGATTCTAATTATTTCAATGGTGTTTTGGATAAATTTTTAAGAGTGGTTAATGAAATAAAACCCTATTTTGAAAAAAGAAAATTTACTAAAAATATTGAGGAATTGAAATATCTTTATGAATTATCCATGGATTTTGGCTATGGAGAATCTATGGTTTGGGTCGCTCCTCTTGTGGAAAATTTGTCTGACGAAACAAAAGCAAAAGCTTTAGCAGTAAGAGAACAAACGCAGAATTTAACTTCTTTGCGTGATGAGTTATTTGATTATAATTTAGGCAAATTATTTCCACAACTTGGAGAATTAACGCATTTTATATTGCCCAAAAGCGTATTTAAAGGCAAAGGATTTGATGAACTTTTAGAAGAGGCTATTGAGTATCAAAAAGGTTTTGTGTATTTTGACGGCAAGATTTATACGAGGCAACAAGACAAAATTCTAAAAAAATTAAATATTGAATTAGAAAATGAAAAACCGACAGGGAATGCCGATAGCATAAGCGGGCAATCTGCTTCACCTGGAATAGCAAAAGGGAAAGTAAAAATAGTATTAACAAACAAAGACATATACAAAGTTTCTATTGGAGACATATTGGTTAGCCCTATGACGAGACCGGATTTTGTTCCAGCCATGAAAAAAGCGGCAGCTTTTGTTACCGATGAAGGCGGAGTAACTTGTCATGCGGCTATAGTTGCGCGTGAGATGAAGAAACCGTGCATTATTGGGACTAAAATCGCTACGCAAATTCTAAAAGATGGCGATAAAGTTGAAGTTGACGCAAATAATGGAATCGTCAAAATTTTAAAATAAGGTGTTTTCGGCTCGGGCATTCACCCCTTTAGTTCCCCTCTGCCCTTCGCCAAAAACAAAAAACAAATTTATTTTATTGAAGAAAAAGCCTATTAAAATGATATTGATTGAAAAATATTTTTTGAACTCGCTCCTTTCAGTCGCGCCCCGCTGCGCTCTCGCCTCCGCTATGCTACGGCTCGGGGCGTATAACTAATTATATACAAGTCAAGCCCCATCTCTATAAATAAAAAATAAAACCGGCCATAAAAGGTCGGCTTTATTTTTCTAATTATTTAACAAAGGGTGTTCCCCTGGTCCAGACGGCGTGGATGACATGGGTCATT
>JAHJAP010000060.1 GCA_018813805.1 Patescibacteria group bacterium | reverse complement strand
TGGTTCATTTTGGTGAAAGCATGAGGCAAATTGCAATCCCCTTCAAGCCTTAAATTGGCAGGTCTGGGGTAAACATTGTTTGCCTCCTGCTTTCACAATATCATAGAGCAATATTTAAATTAATTCTCTCATACTGGGTTGGGGAGGAATGCCTAAAATCCAAAACTCCTTATTAACTTTTATATAAATTTTATTTACGATTACCTATTTTTTTTAAATTTTTATATTTATCAATAATTTTGCTTTCAAGCATATATAGTCTGCCTTGTCTAACTAGTGATGACGAACATTTTAAATATTCCTTTTTGTAATCAATAAAAATAATATTTTTATTACCGTATAATTCAGTTTTAATTTGCTCATAAGTTTTTTTATAACCATATCGCTCAGTGCAAATGCAATAACCATATTTTAAAAATGCCCTTGCATAGGCAGCATTATCGCTTCCAACAACAAAGTAGATTTTTAATTTAGTTAACTCGGGAAAATTAAATTGAAGATATTTTCTAAGCCTTTCATAGACTAAAGTAAAAATAATAGGAGCGGATACATGTAGTGATTCCCAACTATCAACCATCAACCAATCACTATCTCGAACCGCCAAACGACAAAGTTCAGCTCTTTTTTTTGCGTCAAGCCTGGCCGAGCCGTTATCCTTCAAATTAACATAATCATCATGAGATGGAGAAAAATACCCACCCAAAACAATCACTCCGCGCGCTTCCAACGCTTCTTTAGCTGCATTCATATATAAAATATGACCAACATGTATTGGAGAAAATGCGCCAGCCGTTAACAAAACAGCATACTCTCCTTTTTGAGAATTATTTTTATAATTATTTTTTATTTTACCTACGGGGGTCTTACTCCAATAATAATTTAACTTACTATAATATTTGAGAGGCAATTCATCATCAAAAAAACCAGATTCAAATATCCGTTCAATGGATATGTTCTGCTTATATTCACATGCAAAATATTTATCTCTGAGTAATTTCCAGGCCAATTTTACATAGTTATTTTTTAATTTGTTTTTTTTAAATGACGCATCAACTCGAGAAACTAAAAAATCAGCATTTAAATTTAAATATTTCCATAGTGGTATTTGATCGATTTTAGCCTTATTCTTATATTTTTTCATAACTCAAAATTAATATTCTGACAATGCTGGTTTTTGCTTTCTATAACCAGAGTATGCATTGGACCAGCTTGGACTAATAGCTTCTTCTCTTGTTCTTTTCGTATTACGATTTTTCTTGTAATGTCCACAATAACTACAAATGATTTTCATTTGCTTTTTCAAAGAACTATTCCCTACATCTTTTAATTTTTTAATACCCACATCAAAACCAAAAACCCTATCAACGCTGGCCCCTGCTCCGCATGAGTAGTATCCATATTTTGTTAGTCCCAATCCGCATGCAGTAGTAATCCAGCAACCTTTAGTAAAATCAGCCCCCACGTACTCCCTTAAATCAATTGGTGCTATGTTATAACTACAAAAATCATGAATAATAGAGGTTTTATCCGTATTCCGAATTGAAACCCATTCAGGTATTTTTTTCAACACGCTATTCACTGTGACGCCACAACCATTAGTTGCTATTTCCAAAACACAACTAGGATTTAGATCTGTATATTGTCTGATAATTTCAACAATTTCTAAAATTTGTGGATGTAAGGTTGGTTCGCCTCCCAATAATGTAATCTGATTCCATTTCCATTTCAAATTAATTGACTCTCTGACAAATTTCTGAATCTGAGACAACGACATACATTCAACACTTGGGGCCTGACGTATTGAACGATCACAATTATAACACTTAAGATTACAAAAAGTTGTTATCTCTAATTCTATTTCTTGAAAATTAGAATTCCACCTAACTCCTGGCAACCAACGAACAAGGGGTTTTTTAATTTTTATATAATCAATTTTCATACTCCACTATGGATGAAGATAAGAATATTTACCTGCATTTAAAGGCATCTTTTTTGCCAAATATCTAATAGCTTTACAGGTCTCTGGCTTAACCCCGAATATGCTTCCTGTTTCATTTAAAGCCTCGCCGAGACAACCACCTGCGCAATTTTTTAAAACTTCACATTTTGCACAAGCCGTCATATTGGGTGCCTTGCGAGATTTAATAATATTTATCGCATTTTGATCATATACGATTTCATTTTTTATCTCATCAAATTTACCATAAATAAGTGCGGACATTTTTTCGTTTAAGGCATCTGATGCCATA